>JAFYPD010000096.1 GCA_017547685.1 Peptococcaceae bacterium | reverse complement strand
TCTTATTTTTTCGCAAGGAAACCCCTTGCTACGTTGATAGTATATCACAAGCCGGTTACACTTTTGTTACATTTTATAATTTTCATGAAGAAAATTTAAAAAATATTTAATTTATTTTTGCATACCGTTACAACCTGCCTGGCTGCAGACAAAAAAGCGGCCACGTTGCGTGACCGTCTGCTATTGCATTACTTTCACATACAGCCATTCGCCCGCGATGCCAATAGGCTGCCCGCCGATAACGGCATTGCCTTCGCCCACGGTACAGGTCTGCAGCCCTTTATAGCGAATCTGATACGGGCCGCAGTGCAATGTCAGCTGCCATTCGCTGTTAAAATCAATGTTCTGCACCACGCCGTCGGCTGCCGCTAATATTTCTGCGCCATCAGCCTGATAGCACAGGGCATCGTGAAACCGGTAATCATCATGAATCGGGTCATAGCCAAGGCCATAGCTGTACGCCAGATTCCCGCCGCAAGGTACGGTAAAGCCGGGCAGTGTATTTTTCAGCTGAAGCAAATCCACACTCTGCAGCTGTGCTGCTGTGTTTTCTGCTGTATTCTCCTGTTTCACCGCCGGCTTGTCCGCTGGTTTTACAGCTGATTCGTCCGGTCGCTGTTGTGCTGTGCCTGTCTCTTCTTTTATGCTGGCATCTGCCTGCTGCTGTACTTTTGCTGCCCCATCTTCTGGAATCTGCTGTTCAGCCACGGCCTGGCCGCTGTCGTTCTGGTTCCAGAATGCCACGCTGCTTTGCGGCTGCCACGGCTCAAAATACATACAGATGGACACCACCACAAAAAAGGTAAGTACACTTAATCCCACCATATAAGTGCGGGCATTCTTTTGCATCCATTGCAAATAATCTAAATCATACTTACGATTCATAGTAAAACCTCCTGTCACCGATAGTATTGCCGACGACAGGAGGTTTTTATTCCCGTTTCTTATTCTCGCGACAGCTGGGCTCCAGTGTAGTAGCGGCTCAGAATCTGCCTGTAATCATTGCCCTGTTCTGCATAGTAATTGGCGCCGTACTGGCACAGCCCCACACCATGGCCGTAACCGTTGGTGATAAAGGTAATTTCATCGCCGCTGATGTTCCAGCTGATGAGGGAGGATTTTAAATTTAACGCACTGCGCAGTTCACTGCCGGTAAAAGTCTGGCCGCCGATGCGAATCTGCTGTACTCGATTGGTGCCGGTGCTGCTGAGAAGCTTCATATAATCGCCGGACGTACTGGCTGGCACTGCACCGGAAAGACCCAGTTTCTGCGCCATGCTCTGCATAGTCATGCTGGTTCTGGTCTGGGTGTGGGGATCGGCCGGATGGTTACAATCCACACTGACCAGATAAGGTCTGGCATTGCCCCACACGTACCGGGCGTCCTCGGTTTTTCCCCCGCCGCAGCTGGCATGATACAGCGGCTCAATCAGCATACCGTCATAACGCAGCACTTCCCCGGCAGTATCGGCCACCGCCTGCACAATTTTACGGTGATAGGTTTTATACTGCCGGCCCCATCGTTGCTTCTGCTCTTCTTCGCTAATCCACGCCTGGCAGGTTTCCGGGCTGGTGCTGAGCTGCGCCAGGCTGTGCAGTGCCGTCACATTTGGGTTGGGACTTATCATGCGGCTCACAGTAAAGGTTCGCGCTGCCACCGCCTGTGCCTTCAGTGCTTCTATATCAAAACCGGCGGGCATCTCAGCAGCTACCACACCCACGATGTACTGCTCCAAATCCAGCGCCATCAGTTCGCCGGTTTCCATGTTATATACCTGCACTGTGCGGCCCGAGTTAAGCTCCGGTTCCGACACCGGAAGCAAATCCATCAGTGCGGATGCCCCATACAGCACAACACCGCACAGAATAACAGCCATCCACGTCATACGGCTGCGCCGTTTCTTTTTGCGCCGCATCTGCTCCGCCCTGGGCGATTTAATTCGTGTCACCACCGCGGCTGCCCCCTCTCTTTTATTTTCACTCACAATTAATTAACATTCTCTTCCAGTTTGTGAAATCCTCTTTTCCACGGAAAAGTTTTTGCAAAAACAAAAGAGAGCAATTTTCATCGCTCTCTTGTCAATTACCTGCTAAAATTACAGGTCCGCTTTCCACAGACCGTGCAGATTACAGTATGCATAAACGGTTTTCACAGTGTCACCTTCTGCCAGTGCGAACACTGCTTTTGGTGCATCACTGGCGTTCAGGCCTTTTCTCTGCCAGCCCTGTGCGGTTTCTACGCAAATCCAGTTAATCAGATGGGCTTCTGTCATCGGATGTTCCACCGAACCTACTGTCACAACCACCTGATTGCCGTTCACTTCAACCACCGGCACATGTTTTTCCCCGGCTGCATCGGTGCTGTTTGCCTCCAGCGCTTTCATCGGACGGCCGCAGCACACCAGCGGTACACCGGAATCCATAATTTTGCCGGCCATATTGCCGCATACTTCACACACATAAAATTTTCCTGTCATCACACATGCACTCCTTGTCAGTTTTATATTTATTCTGGCATTCACCCATCTGCCCGCAAGCAACGCGATCCAGGCCCTGCCAGTCTTGCACCAGTTCTATATTGGAAAAGCCGGCCTCTGTCAGCAGCTGCTGCACGGCTTCTCCCTGTTTCCAGCCTATCTCAAAAATCAGCCATCCGCCCGGCTTTAACAGTTCTGCCGCCGATGCGATAATCTTGCGATAAAAGTATAGCCCGTCATGGCCGCCCCACAAGGCCAGCCGCGGCTCCTGCAATACATCACCGGGCAGTTCGCCCATCTCCTGTGTGGTGATATACGGCGGATTGGATGCCAGTAAGTCCAGTGTTCCTTTTAAATCGTTGAATGGCTCCAGCAGATTGCCCTGCCGGAACCGTACATTTAAACTATAGCGTTTGCTATTCTGCCTTGCAATATTCAGGGCATCGGCAGACAAATCACCAGCATAAACGGCGGCCTTTGGTTTATAGTGCTGCAGCGCCAGCGCGATGGCTCCGCTGCCAGTGCACACATCCAGTATCATCGGCGCCTCAATTGGCTCCAGCAGCTGTAATGCTTTTTCCACCAGACGTTCCGTATCAAACCGGGGAATCAGCACCGCTGGTGCTACAAGCAGCTCCAGCCCCATAAAACTGGCAGTACCCAGCAGATACTGCAGCGGCTCATCAGCTTTGCGCCGCTGCGTCAGCTGCCGAAAGGCTTCTTCCTTTTCATCGGTCACTTCATCGGAATCATGCGCCATCAATAGCGCCCGGTTCGTGTCCAGCACATGGCACAATAACAACTCCGCCTCCAGCCGCTTGTCACTGCCCAGTTCAGCCACGGCCCATTTTAACAATTCTTTACTGTTCATCGGCGTTTTTCAGTTTTTCTGCCTGGTCCGTGGTAATCAGTGCATCAATGATTTCATCCAGCGCACCCATCAGCACTTTATCCAGATTGTGTACGGTCAGGTTGATGCGATGGTCGCTCACACGGCCCTGCGGGAAGTTATAGGTACGAATACGTTCGCTGCGGTCGCCGCTTCCGATCATGCCTTTGCGCTGTGCCGACAGTTCGCCCTGTGCTTCCTGCTGATATTTTTCCAGCAGACGGGAACGCAGTACTTTAATTGCTTTTTCTTTGTTCATCTGCTGGGATTTTTCATCCTGGCAGGATACAACCAGACCGGTTGGCAGGTGAGTTACACGTACTGCCGACTGGGTGGTGTTAACCGACTGGCCGCCAGGACCGCTGGAGCAGAACACATCGATACGCAAATCGTTCATATTGATTTCTACTTCCACTTCCTCCGCTTCCGGCAGTACCGCTACGGTTGCAGCAGATGTGTGGATACGGCCGCTGGACTCGGTGGCCGGTACACGCTGCACACGATGTACACCGCCTTCGAATTTCAGTTTGCTGTATGCGCCTTTCCCTTCAATCATAAAGGTAATTTCTTTATAGCCGCCTACATCGGTGTAGTTGGTGTTCATGACTTCTGTTTTCCAGCCCTGCATTTCTGCATAGCGCACATACATTTTATACAGGTCTGCCGCAAATAATGCCGCTTCATCGCCGCCTGTACCGGCACGAATTTCCATGATAACGTTTTTGTTGTCGTTCGGGTCTTTTGGAAGCAGTAGAATGGTTAGTTCCTGTTCCAGAGATTCTTTCTGCTCGTTCAGTTCTTTAATTTCCAGTTTTACCATTTCATCCATTTCAGGATCCAGTTTTTCCTGCAGCATTGCTTTGGAATCTTCCAGCTCACTCAGCACTTTTTTATACTGACGGAACGCAGCTACCACATCCTCCAGGTCAGACTGGGCTTTTGCCAGCTTGTTCAGCTCAACCGGATTATTCAGCACTTCCGGGGCTACCATTTTTTCGTTTAACTCTTCATATTTATCTTCTAAAATCTGCAGACGATCTAACATAGTTTATCCTCCATTGCTACCGATTCATTTACTAACACTTTATTGTACCATATTACCTTGCATTCTCACAATATTTTTATGCATCCGCCTTTAAATAAGCATCCAGCCGCCAGAGCAGATACAGCGGCACACTGTACGTCATGGTCTGCTCTACTATGTTGGCTCCTACATTTTTCATTGAAAATTTAAAACCGATTGCCGGATTGTATTTTTTGACAAACTGTGTGTAGCTTTTGGCTCTGGTTGAAATTTCTGCCTTGGCTTCCATCGGAATCAGCTGATTTTCCTCTTCAAAAAGAAAATCCAGTTCGGCAGTATTGCCGCTTCGCCAAAAATACGGATGTTTTTTCTGAGCCAGCAGTTCCAGCAGCACATAGTTCTCGGTAAAAGCACCTTTGAATGTGCCGTACAATTCCGTTTCTTCCAGAATTGTCTTATAGGAAATGCCTGTCTTTTTGCGCAGCAGACCAACATCAGACATGTAGACTTTAAAATATGTTGCATCAGCACAAAAAGAAAGTGGTAATTCAGGTTTGCTTACCAGTTCCAGCCGATATACCAGCCCGGCATCCACCAGCCATTCCAGAGCATCCTCCAGTTCCGCTGCCCGTTTGCCTGCCTTTACATGAGAAAATACAAATTTGTTGTTCTCCTTTGCCAGCTGTTTCGGTATGGAATCCCAGATCCAGTTCAGCTTTGGGATGTCGCCTTTCGGCGCATGTTTTGCGAAATCGCTGCTGTAGTCAAGCAGAATATTCTCCTGCAGTTGTTCCACTTTCTCGAAATTATGTGTGTCCACCCACTTTTTCACAACTTCCGGCATACCGCCGACAATATAATAGTATTTCAAGTATTTCTCCAGCGGCTGCCGATATAAGTCAGGCAGTTCCCGCTGCAAATCAAACTTCTGCAGACTCTGATAGATAGCTTCGCCGCCATCGGCTCGCAGAAACTCTGCAAATGTCATCGGGTACATCTGCATTCGATCCACTTTTCCCACCGGGAAAGATACATTTTCCCGTTTGATTGAAACGCCCAGCAGCGAACCGGCACAAATGATATGCAGTTCCGGCATGGTTTCAAAAAAATATTTCAACGACGTGATTGCATTGGAGCAGGCCTGAATTTCATCAAAAATCACCAGCGTTTTTCCCGGTATAATCCCTTTTCCTCGCACTACGCTGCCAAGTTCCCGGATAATCCGTACCGGATCCAAATCATATTCAAATACCGATGACAGCCCTTTATTCCCTTCAAAATAAAAATATGCCACATCATCAAAATAACGCCGGCCAAATTCTTTCATTACATACGTCTTCCCGCACTGCCGAACACCGGTAATCAGAAGCGGTTTTCTATCTGCGGCATCCTTCCATGCCACAAGTTCCTGCATGATATCCCGTTCCATATATACACCGCCCTTTCTCAAAGCCTCTGCTACAGGCAAAGCATACCATAGCAGAAAAAAAAACGCAAGTATTTCACTTGCGTTTTTCATAGGAACTTTTGTATTTTTTCTACATTATTCGTAGGAAATTTTGCATATTCTTTGCGTTTTTCATAGGAACTTCTGCATTACTGCGCCAGATAATAATTGTACAGATTAGCCACAATCATGATAGCTTCCGCCGCCATTGGTGTTTCGGTTTCCGTTGTCATACGGCTTGTGATTTCATCAGTCACGATACCTTTCTCTTTCAGACCGGCAAGCTGCGCTTCATAGGTATCGGCCTGCACACCAGCCAGTCGTGCTGTCACAGAAATCATATTGCCGTTGGTTACAGGGTCGTTGATATCCTGTACCAATTCAAATTCGCCATCTGTTTTCTTCAGAGAATTGTTTATCATGTTCTGCAGGCGCCATTTGCCCATCGGTTCATCCAAGCGATAATCATTGCTGTAGCCGCCATCCAGCAGACCCAGGCTGCGAATCACTTTCACACCCGGATACGCCCAGTGGTCCATAAAGGTTTCGTGCACTTCAAAGTCATCCAGATATGCGCCCTGTTTTTTCAGAGTTTTCTGCACATCTACAATGGCAGTTTCATCGGCACTCATATCGCGGAAACTGATGGTGTTATTCAGCGAATAAGCCGATGCCACACCGGCCGCCTCCCCTTCTGCCATGCCCACCGGAATCACGCGGGCACTGCCGGCTGCCAGCGATGTATAGGAAGCACTGCGGCCAATCACCAGCATGTTTTCTACATCCAGCGGCACTAAACAGCGGAATGGAATGGCATAGCGGTCAGGGCTACCGATGACGGTGCCGTAGGTCTGGCCCGCTGTCGGCTGAATGTCTGCCGGGTACGCTACAATGGCAATTTTATCCCACTGGTCGCGGTTTTCCAGCACATCGTCAATAGTCAGTTGATATTCCCCAATGATATGACGGCTCTCCCGCACGTACAGCTGACTGGCCGTGCCAACCAGGGCCACATCTTCAAAGCCGATAAAGTTTTCCTGTACATAAGGAATGATATATTCCAGCTCTTTCTGCGCCCGGGCAATACCTTCCGCTTTGCTCTCTTCACTCATGGCATCCACGCCGAAAATAATCAGCGCATTGACTAGTACATTGCCGTTATCCTGACGGGCCACATTGAAGCCGCGCAGACGCATCAGTTCATCTTTCGGCTCATAGGCGTATCCTTCGCGGGTGTAGCCCCAGGCCGTTTTTTCCGTTGCGCCGGTACCGGCATTATCATCGTTTTCCAGATAATCTACAACTTTGTCCCAGTTTACACCGGACAGTTCAAATACCAGCGTCACGCCCATATGACGTTCCTTCTCACCGATATCCTCCCCGGCAATCGTGTACGGTGCACCTGCAGCTGCAGCCACATCGGCATCTACAGTGGCATCAATCACACGACTTGCCGTGTAGGTTACCTGTTCCCCGCCTTCTTCTACCACCACTCCAGTGATGGTATTCCCGTCCATCACCGGTTCAACAAATGTAGTGTTCAGTTTCAGAGTCGCATTTTCTTCACTCACAACCCAGTCATAAAAGAACTGTTTGGCTGTTTCCACATCAAACGCAGTACCACCTACTGCATCATAAAATTCCATAAACAGCCCTTGCGTTAAAATACTGCCGTCACGGCTTTCGCAGATATCAATAAAGTTCAGCTTGCCCAGTGTCATCAGGCCGCCCAGTGCTTCATCGTCTTCAATCAGCAGCGTTTTCAGACCATTCCGGGCCGACGATACCGCCGCACAAACCCCTTCCGGGTCACCGCCAACCACAATCACATCATAATCCACACCATCTTCCACCGGCTGCTCTGCCACATTGCTATTGTTACCGCAGCCGGCAAGACCACACATCGCGATTGCCAGCAATAATATAATTGATAGCCATTTTATTTTTTTCATGTCTCAATCCACCTTTATGCAGGGCCGGATTCAGCACAGAAAACCGTGCCAGCACATCCGCCGCCATCATTATCATATTCATACAGACCTCCGGGCTGCAGACCGTTGTGGTCAACGGCCCCTGCAAGTATTATTTCGTTATTGCCGGAGCCTCATAAGACGTCCCGTCACTATTGTAAACAGTGAATCCCATCTGACTGATTTGATACGCCCGAACATTAGCTAATAACATAATCACCTCTGCCCGATTCGGCACCTTCGCATCATCGGCGAAATACGGCTGCAGCTGTTCGGTTAGAATATCGGCTTTTGTCAGCCATTCCCGCGCAGTCATACCTTCCGTTTCATTTACGGATGTTACAAGCTTCATGGAAGCATCCAGTATATCCTGTACCGTTACATATTCCGAATAAGGCCACACATCTGTCAGCACATCTCCAGCCAGCCCGGTCAGCAGATTATCTGCCTCTGCTATGGTCATTGGCTCATCTAAACGATAATCATTGGCGTAGCCGCCGTATACCAGCCCCAGACTGCGCAGTGTTTTCACGCCTTCATAAGCCCAGTGGGTTTCTACATCCATCACAATCGGTTCCCACTGTTCCAGATAAGCCCCCTGCTCTCTCAAGCTCTGCTGAATTGATGTAACCGCATCGGCATTCTGGCTGATTTCACGGAAGGTCATGCCATTGTTTTTCGCATAGGCTGCTGCCACACCGGCTGCATCACCCTCGGCCATGCCCAGCGGAATCACGCGGGCACTGCCTGCTGCCAGTGATGTATAAGAGGCACTGCGTCCCACCACCAGCATACCATCAATATTCTGCGGCACCAGGCAGCGGAACGGTACACCGTACCGGTCCGGCGCCCCGATAATAATCCCAACCAGCCGCCGCGCATTTGGCGGCACATCCACCGGATAAGAACCGATGGCGATGGTATCATCAAACCATCTGTTTTCCATCACATCATCCAGTGTCAGCTGATATTCCCCCAGAATATGACGGCTCTCCCGCACATACAGCTGACTGGCTGTATCTACAAGTGCTGCGTTTTCAAAGCCGATGTAATTCTGCTGCAGATACGGAATGATGTGCTGCAGTTCAGCTTTGCCGCGCTCAATGCCAGCTGTTTTGCTGGTTTCATCCAGCGGATCAACGCCAAAAATGATAAACCCGTTGATTAACACATTACCGTTTTCCTGCAGCGCAATATTCAGCCCGCGCAAACGGGTCTGGCTGTCTTGCGGTATATAGGCAAAGCTTTCTTCGTTATAGCCCCAGGCCGCTTTTTCCGTACAGCCTGTATTTGGATTGTTATCTTCGTTTAAGTATTTGCTGACGGCAGCCCAGTCCACACCGGATACTTCAAACACCAGTGTCACACCAGTCACGTTTTCTGTGTGGCCGTAATCCTGCCCCAGATACGTATATTGTGCCCCGGCAGCTGCAGCCACATCAGCATCCACAGTCGCATCAATGACACTGTCTGCTTTACAGGTAATCTGTTTTCCATCCTGCTCAATCACGATGCCGGTGATGATGTTCTCCTTCATCACCGGCTCAATAAATGCCGCGTTCAGCTTCAGCGTCAGATTTTCTTCGCTCTCTGCCATCTGCAGAAACACATTTTTTGCCGTCGGGATATCAAAAGCGGTGCCGCCCACTGCATCGTGAAACTCCAGGAACGTGCCCCGGGTCAGCAAAGTACCGTCATCGCCGGTACACATATCGATAAAGTTTAAACCGCCCAGCGTCATCAGACCGCCCAGCGCTTCGTCATCCTCCACCAGCAGCGTCTTCATGCCATTGCGCGCCGCCGTCACCGCAGCTGAAATTCCTTCCGGGTCACCGCCAACGACAATAACATCATATTTTTCAGTATTGCCGCAGCCGCAGAAACCGGTTAAAGCCATTGCAAGAAGCAGACAGACAACAAGTATTTTTATTTTTTTCATAAATTTACCCTGTAGGGGCGGCCGCCCACAGCCGCCCTTCTGATATTTCTATACAGACCTTCGGTCTGCAGGGCGATGTGGGCATCGCCCCCTGCATATTCTTAAACAACACCGTCAGGCGGAAAAAAGACCAGCTTACTGCTGTAAGTACAGATAGACATTCGCCATCAACTGCACAACCTCCGCCGCATTCGGATTTTTCTCTCCGTCGGCGAAATATGGTTTCAGCGCATCTGTTAAGATACCCCGTTCTTCCAGCGCCTGCAGATATACGTTGTAATCGTTTTCGTATTTCACGCTTTCTGCCGCGGCAATAGCTCTTGCTGTAGTGCCGATAATCTGACGATTCGGCGGATTGTCATTTACTTCGATGTAATCCTGCACCACACCGGCTTTTTTCAGCACATTGTTAATCATGTTCTGATACCGCCAGCGGCTGATTGGCTCGTCCAGTTTGTAATCATTACTGTAACCGCCGTCCAGAATGCCCAGGCTGCGCAGCACTTTTACACCCGGATAGGCCCAGTGATCCATAATTTCATCATGTACTGTAAAATCATCCAGATAAGCGCCCTGCGCTTTCAGTATGTTCTGGACATTTGCAATGGCCGTTTTGTCCTGGGTCATCGTGCGAAAATCCATCTGATTATTGATAGAGTATGCTGCTGCCACACCGGCTGCCTCCCCTTCTGCCATACCCAGCGGAATCACGCGGGCACTGCCTGCCGCCAGTGACGTATAAGAGGCACTGCGACCTACCACTAATAGATTGTCCACCTCTAGCGGCACCAGACTGCGAAACGGTACTGCATATCGGTCCGGACTGCCGATAACCGTCCCGTAGGTCTGAGTTGCTGTTGGCTGTACATCAACCGGATACGCACCGATTGCAATTTTATCCCACTGGTCACGGTTTTCCAGCACATCGTCAATGGTCAGCTGATATTCGCCGATGATATGGCGGCTTTCCCGCACATACAGCTGTTCCGCAGTGGAAACCAGCTCGGCATTTTCAAAACCGGCAAAGTTTTCACGAATATATGGGAGCAGATATTCCATCTCTGCCTGTCCGCGGGCGATACCCTCCGCTTTACTCTCATCGCTTAACGGATTCACGCCAAAAATAATCAGCGCATTGATCAACACATTGCCGTTGTTCTGCCGGGCAATGTTAAACCCGCGCAGCCGCATCCTGTTATCCTGCGGCTCGTAGGCATAGCCTTCCTCAGTGTAACCCCAGGCGGTTTTCCTGGCAGCCCCCATATCAGCATTGCCCTGGTTAAAGAATTCCGCCTTGAAGCGCTGCCAGTTCAGATGCATAGATATTTTGGTCCAGTTGACACCGGACAGTTCAAACACCAGTGTAACACCCATCTGGCGATCTTTCTCACCGATATCCTCCCCTGCATAGGTGTACGGAACGCCTGCAGCCGCTGCCACATCAGCATCCACAGTTGCATCAATCACGCGTGAACCATAATAATCACGGGCTTCGCCATCTTCCATCATGGTGACACCTACGATGTTTGCGCCGTCCATAATCGGAGCCGCAAAATCATTCCTGGTGCGCAGGGTAAGCAAAGGCTCTGCTGCAGCTGTTTCTAAAAAGAAATTGCGCGCTTCCGTGATATCGAAAGCACTGCCGCCCACAGCGTCGTAAAATTCACTGAAAAAGCCTCTGGTCAGCAGAGTGCCATCGCGGCTTTCACACATATCAATAAAGTTCAGTTCACCGATGGTCATCAGGCCGCCCAGTGCCTCATCTTCGCCCAGCAGCAGCGTTTTCATCCCGTTTCGCGCTGCCGATACTGCCGCCGCAACACCTTCCGGCTCCGTGCCTACTACAATTACGTCATAATTTTCTTCACTATTATACGCATGGTTGGTCCAGAGAATTTCCTGCACCGCTTCCGGCGCACTGCCGCAGCCTGTCAGAACAAAGCAGCAAAGCAGCAGTATTGCAATTATTCGTTTCATACGTCAACCTCCTGTTTTCTGAAGTTTCTATCTGATTTTTATTTTTCACCAGGAAAACAATTATACAGTGCAAGTATACCGGAAAAGTGCCGGAAATACAAGTTTCTCACGATTTTCACCGAAAATTTGATACAAATTCTTCACATTATTTTCACCAAATCCACGCATTTGCCACTTGCATTTTTTCTCCATCGGGTATATCATATTTTTTGTTAGCACTCAACAAAGAAGAGTGCTAACAACTTAATCCGTTTCAAAAATTTTCAATATATATTTTCTTGGGAAGGGACCGATGACAAATGGTAAAAACAGAATTCAAAGCTGAATCCAAACGATTATTAGACCTGATGATTAACTCCATCTACACACACAAAGAAATCTTTCTGAGAGAGATCATCTCCAATGCCAGCGACGCAACAGACAAACGCTACTATAACGCCATGCAGAAAGGCGAAACCGGTTTAAACCGAAGTGAATTATCCATTGACATCAATATTGACAAAGAAAACCGTACCATCACCGTAACCGACCACGGCTGCGGCATGACAGAAGAAGAACTGAACACCAATCTGGGCACCATCGCAAAAAGCGGTTCCCTGGACTTCAAAACCAATCAGGAAAAATCCGATGATATTGACATCATTGGTCAGTTCGGGGTTGGCTTCTACTCCGCTTTCATGGTAAGCAAAAATGTAAAAGTCATCACTCGCAGCGAATCCGCGGAACAGGGGTATGTATGGGAATCGGACGGCGCCGATGGCTACACCATCACACCATGCGATAAAGACACCATCGGTACTGAAATCGTGATGACCATCAAGGACAACACACCGGAAGAAAACTACGATGAATTTCTGGATACGTATCATATTCACAGCATCATCAAAAAATATTCAGATTACATTCATTATCCAATCAACCTGCCAATGGAAAGCACGCACATCAAAGAGGACAGTGACCCTGAAAACCCGGAATATGAAACCGTTATGGAAGTGCAGCGCGTGAACAGCATGACACCGCTGTGGAAAAAGATGCCGGCCCAGATTACAGAGGACGAATACACCCGCTTCTACCGCGAAAAATATCTGGATTTTGAAGACCCGATTCTGACCATCCATACCAACACAGAAGGCTCTGCCACCTACACTGCTATGATGTTTGTACCGCAGCGGGCGCCATATGATTTTTACACCAAAGACTACAAAAAAGGCCTGGCCCTGTATGCCAGCGGTGTTCTGATTATGGACAAATGTGAAGACCTGCTGCCGGACCACTTTGCATTCGTTCGCGGCCTGGTAGACTCGCAGGATTTATCCCTGAACATCTCCCGCGAAATGCTGCAGCATGACCGCCAGCTCAAACTGATTTCCACCAGTCTGGAAAAGAAAATCAAATCCGAACTGCTGAAGCTGCTGAAAAACGACAGAGAAAAATATGAAAAAATGTATGAATCCTTCGGGCTGCAGCTGAAAGCCGGCTGCCATAACGATTACGGTGCACACAAAGAAATGCTGCAGGATTTACTGCTGTTCTACTCCTCCACCGAAAAGAAAATGGTAACCCTGAACGAATATACAGAACGCATGAAGGAAGACCAGACCAGCATCTACTACGCATGCGGCCGTACCGTGGAACAGATTGACCTGCTGCCGCAGATGGAACTGTTCCAGGAAAAAGGCTATGAAGTGCTGTATCTGACCCATGAAATCGACGAATTCGCCATCAAAATGATGCGCGATTATAAAGAAAAACCGTTCAAATCCATCGCGGACGGCGATATTGATTTAGAAAGCGCCGAAGAAAAAGAAGAGGCAGCTAAAAAAGCCGAGGATAACAAAGACCTGCTGGACTTCTGCGTGAAAGCACTGGACGGCAAAGTAAAAGAAGTAAAACTGTCCACCCGCCTGAAATCCCATCCGGTATGCCTGTCTACCGACGGGCCGCTGTCGCTGGAAATGGAACGGGTGCTGCAGGCAATGCCAAACTCCAACGTGCCGAAAATGGACCGCATTCTGGAAATCAACGCAAATCATCCAATCTTCCAGACTCTGAGCGACCTGCACAACACCGATGAAGAAAAAGCATCCAGTCTGGCCAGCATCCTGTACAACCAGGCCCTGCTAATTGAAGGCTTGAACATCGAAGATCCTGTTGCCTACGCCAACGCCGTATGCAGCATGTTGAGCAAATAAGCCAGATTCCATACACATTACCATAAAAGAAGGCCACAGATGAACGCAATCATCTGTGGCCTTCTGTATATCCAGGCGGATAGCGGGTATTTGTATCGTATATACCGCCGCTGGAATTGCTGGTTAAAACCGGAAGTTCACTATAATACAATGTGTATTGTTACCGCCCCGATACTGGTGACAGAGAGAGTGCTCAAATTATGGAACAACCTCACATTGTTTC
>JAFYPD010000015.1 GCA_017547685.1 Peptococcaceae bacterium | reverse complement strand
TTTATTATTGACAACCAAAATACATGTCGGACACGAAAACACGTAATAACGTATGCAGATTTTGAAATGGGGCGTAGAATTTATTTTAGAACATTTGATTCATTTTTCCTTTTTTTCGGGCGATGAAAATGGTATAATTAAATTTCTGGAAATATGATTTTGTCTGGGGTGAAAAACATGGGCAGGACAAAGAATACAAAGCAGGTAACAATAGAAGAACAGGAACAGGAGAATAAAAAATCGACGAGGCAGACAGCCAAAAAACAGCCCGCGAAAAAGAGTGCAAAGAAAACAGGGCTGCAGATTACCAGTGTGCTGACAGGCATCGGGCTTCTGGCGCTGACCATTTACAGCGGCTGGCTGATTTTTCATGCACCGGACGCCAGCGGTATGGCATTAAAAGACCTGCAGGCGGAAATGGGCTTTCTGGGCGGTCTGATTTATCTGCTGATGCAGGGGCTGATGGGAAAAGGAATTGTACTGTTTCCGTTTTTATTCTGCCTGGCAGGGCTGAGTCTGCTGTCGGGGAAAAAACTGTCTGCGATGCAGATAACTGGCGGTGTGACGGCTGCCTGTGCCGTACTGACGGTGCTGCATATGAACGTGACTTATGTGGATGTGAAAGATAATCTACTGCTGGGGCTGCATGGCACCGGCGGCGGGGTTATCGGTGCGGTGTTCAGTATGATTCTGCAGAAACTGCTCGGTACGGCGGGCACTTATATTGTGCTGTTTTGTGCAGCTGTTATTGCAGTGGTGCTGGTAGCGCAGGGCGCAGTGCTGAGCCGCGGAGAGGATTTCTTTGCAGCTGTGCGCAATGGTCTGCTGCAGATAAAGGAAACGCTGTTTCACTTTATTTTCATTGAGGAAGAGGACGAAGAAGAGGAAGAACCGGTGAACCAATCCGGCAAACATAAAAAAACGTTTGCTGTCAGTGAACCAGCACAACAGGAACCGGTAAAAAAAGAATTGATGCAGAAAGACACTATTCGAGAAAAGGCTGTACTGACACAACCGATGATTTCGAGACAGCGTACTGCGGAAGAAGCAGCAGTGCCGAAAAAAGAAAGTAAATTCAGTAAACTGAAAAGTTTTTTTGCTGGTCAGGCAGAACCGGAGGAGCAGCCGGGAGCACGTCCTCGATATACTGGTTCTGAGTATGTAGTCATTCCGAAAGAAAAGCCGGTGATTCTGAACAGTCTGGTGGAGATTCATAAAGCACTGGATGAACAGGAACCGCGGGTCGGGTTAAGTCCGCGTGAGCCGCTGAAGGAAGATTCCTATTTTATTTCTGATTCGGTAGATGAATTTCAGCAGCTGCTGGACAAACGCCAGGTAAATTATACTGTAACGAAGCGTAATACAGAGGATACAGCACATCTGGAACCGCAGGAACCAGCCACATCTGTGCGCATTAAAACAATGGAGCCGGTGAAAAAAGCGGAGCCGGCAGGCAAACAGGAACCTGTGAAAGAACCTGTTCGCAGAGAACCGGAAAAAGCGGCGAAGCGGGAAGAAATCCCGGATAAGGCTACAGAAGCAGAAGAACTGTTCCCGGAAGAATCAAAAGTACAGGGGTATCAGATGCCGTCTATTGATTTGCTGGATGTGAATGAACACAGCGGCGGCGGACAAAACCGCAGTGAAATTATGAGGAATGTGGAACGGCTGGAGAAAACCCTGAACGATTTCGGCGTAAAAGGGAAAATTGCGGATGTCAGCTGCGGCCCGGCAATCACCCAGTATGAATTTCAGCCGGCTGCCGGTGTAAAAGTCAGCAAAATTGTGAATCTGTCTGACGACATTGCACTGAGTATGGCAGTTGCCGGTGTGCGTATTGAAGCGCCGATTCCGGGCAAAGCGGCGGTCGGCATTGAGATTCCGAACAAGTCCACCACCATGGTTGGTCTTCGGGAATTAATTGAGAGCGATGCGTTCCAGAACAGCAAGTCTAAACTGACTGTGGCGCTGGGCAAAGATATTAGCGGGCAGGCAATTGTTGCCGACCTGGCAAAAATGCCCCACCTGCTGATTGCGGGTTCTACCGGTTCGGGGAAATCGGTATGTATCAACACATTAATTAACAGTATTTTGTATAAAGCAACACCGGATGAAGTAAAATTTGTAATGGTGGATCCCAAAAAGGTAGAGCTGGGCAATTACAACGGCATCCCGCATTTAATCTCTCCGGTTGTGACGGATGCCAAAAAAGCGGCAGCGGCCCTGCGCTGGGCGGTGCATGAGATGGATCGGCGCTATGAGGTGTTTGCCGGTGCCGGTGTGAAAGATATGCCGCGGTTTAATAAACTATCGGAAGAACGGATTGCCGCTGCACAGACGGAAGAGGAAAAAGCGGCCATTGAAATTATGCCCTACATTGTGGTGCTGATTGACGAGCTGGCTGACCTGATGATGGTTGCCCCTGCTGATGTGGAGGATGCCATCTGCCGGCTGGCACAGCTGGCCCGTGCAGCCGGAATACATCTGGTGGTTGCCACACAGCGTCCTTCGGTTGATGTTATCACCGGTATCATTAAGGCAAATATGCCGTCGCGCATTGCATTTGCAGTATCTTCCCAGACCGACTCCCGCACCATTCTGGATATGGGCGGTGCAGAAAAACTGCTGGGTCGCGGCGATATGCTGTTCTATCCGACCGGTATGCCGAAACCGCAGCGGGTGCAGGGTGTCTATGTATCTGACAGAGAAATTGACCGCATCACGGAGGCGGTGAAAACACAGGCACAGCCGGTGTACAACGAAGAGATTGTAACCGCTTCGGTGGATACGGAAACAGCTGGCGAGCAGGAAGAAGAATGGGATGAACTGATTCCGGAAGCAACCAAACTGTTTATTGAAAACGGTCAGGCATCTATTTCGCTGCTGCAGCGCCGGTTCCGGGTTGGATATACCAGAGCTGCCCGCATTGTAGACCAGATGGAGCAGCGGGGGCTGGTAGGCCCGTATGAGGGCAGCAAACCTCGCCAGATTAAAGTTACCATGGCCCGTTACAATGAAATGTTAGAAAACGGGGAATTATAAGCGATACGCTGTAAAATGTGAAGTAATAATTACAAAATGATTAATGTTTTACAATTACCTTGCGAGAATTCTGCTTCTTGTGTATACTAAACTCAGAAGAAGTATGGAATAAATCTGGAGGTGACAGATTTGCAGGGAATCGGAGAAATCCTGAGAAAGACAAGAGAAGAACAGGGAATTTCGCTGGATGAAGTTGTAGAAGCAACGAAAATTCGCTCGAAATATTTAAAGGCGCTGGAAGATGAAAATTTTGATATACTGCCTGGCGATGTATATGCCAGAGGTTTTGCCACCGCTTATCTGAAATATCTGGGCATCAAAGATAACCCGGAAGTTGTGGAAATCATGAAGTCAAAGGCCAAAGAACCGGAAGTGCCTGTTGAGGAGCAGAAAGAAGCGCCGCGGAAAACAGCAGCCACACCGCGCCGCAAAAAGTCTTCTGACAGTTTTGAAGAGACACCGCTGAATAAAAATGCCAAGCTGATTATCATTCTCAGTCTGGCTGCTGTTTTACTGCTGTTTGCGGTGCAGGGAATCTACAGTAAACAGATGGCTGATGACGCGCAGCAGGGCAATCAGGTTCAGCAGGAGCAGCAGGGTGAAAACCAGGCAGAAGGAGAACCGGAGGTTCCGGAAGAGCCGGTTGCACCGCCAGAACCGGAAGTACCTGTTTATGACGGGCTGGAAATGCGGCTGGAAATTTTAAATGTCAATCCGAATGCGACAGACCAGTGTTGGATGCAGATCACCGTTGACGGCCAGAAAACAGAGACCACAATGTCTGAAGGGCAGATACAGGATATCAAGGCCACACAGAACATTCAGCTGAATTTAGGCAATGCCGGTGTGGTGAAAGTAACCCTGAACGGTCAGGATTTAGGCACTATGGGGAACCAGGGGCAGGTTGTGAAGAAATCGTTTCACGTAGAAGAGTATGTAACAACAGGACAATAACATACACAGGGGTCACCGGCAGGAAACGACCCCTGTTTTTTGTGAAGTCTGCAGGAAAAGAGAAAGAAGGTTGTACATTGCAAAAAGTTAGTGTTTTGTCGCTTGGGTGTGCCAAAAATCTGGTGCACAGCGAAACCATGATGGGTCTGTTTCAGGAGCAGGGCTACGAATTGACTGAGCAGTATGACGAAGCAGAAATTATTATGATTAATACATGCGGCTTTGTAAACGCCGCAAAAGAAGAATCCATCAATGCGATTCTGGAGATGGCCCAGTGGAAAAAGCAGGGTGTATGTAAACTGTTGGTGGCTGTGGGCTGCCTGGTGCAGAAATATGCACAGGAACTGGCTGCAGAATTACCGGAAGTAGATATTTTTGTAGGCACCAACGACTATCGCCGGATTGTAGAGATTATTCGCAATCATGCCAGTCAGCAGGAAATTGTGGTGCATACCAACTGGACAGAAGAAAGCAGACAGGATAATGCTCCGCGTCTTGTAACTACGCCGGCACATTATGCGTACCTGCGTATTTCGGAAGGCTGCGATAACAACTGCACATATTGTGTGATTCCGGAAATGCAGGGGCCGTACCGCAGTAAAACCATTGAACAGATTAAAGAAGAGGCTGTACTGCTTGCCGAACAGGGTGTGACCGAACTGATTATGGTTGCGCAGGATACCAGCTACTATGGAAAAGATTTATACGGCCGCTTTGCGCTGGTTGATTTGTTAAAAGAACTGGCAGCTATTCCTTCTGTTCGCTGGATTCGTCTGCTGTATGCGTATCCGAATAATTTTGACGATGAAATGATTGATTATATCGCCAGTGAGGAAAAAATCTGCAAATATTTAGATATCCCGCTGCAGCACGCCGATGATGAAGTGCTGAAACGGATGAACCGGAAAATCACCTCCGAAGAAATCAAATTGTTAATTTATAAACTGCGGGAGCGGATTCCGGGTATTACCCTGCGTTCCACCTTTATTGTGGGCTTCCCGGGCGAAACAGAGGAACAGTATCATAATCTGCTGAATTTCCTGGAAGAGATGCAGCTGGACTGTGTAGGGGCATTCCCGTATTCCAGAGAGGAAGGCACACCTGCTGACCGTATGGATGGTCATCTGGAAGAGGATGAAAAAGAAAAACGTGCGGAAAATCTGATGGATTTACAGTACGATACCATGTACCGCAAACATGAACAGGCAATCGGCCAGCGTCGTCTGGTGAAAGTGGATGAATTGAGCCCCGATATTCCGGGACTGCTGTTATGCCGCAGCCAGGGCGAAGCGCCGGATGTTGACCCGTGGATTCTGGTGTTTGAAGCAGAAGACCACGACTATCAGCCTGGGGATTACCTCACGGTAGAGATTACTGGACTGGATGAATATGACTTTGTAGGAGAGATTGTAGAATGAATCTGCCAAATAAATTGACCATTGCCCGTATGTGCATGGTTCCGCTGTTTATGATTGCGCTGATGATGAACACTGATATGTCCCGCATTGCAGCTGCGGTTATTTTTGCGCTGGCTTCTTTGACGGATATGCTGGATGGCCAGATTGCCCGCAAATATAATATGATTACCAATTTCGGCAAGCTGATGGACCCGCTGGCAGATAAAGTGCTGACTGCCGCTGCCATGATCTGTCTGGTGGAACTGGGCGATCTGGCTGCATGGATTGCAATTCTGATTATTTTCCGTGAGTATCTGATTACCGGTCTGCGTTCTGTAGCAGCCTCTGAAAACATTGTGGTTGCCGCGAACATCTGGGGTAAAGTGAAAACGGTATGCCAGATGATTGCACTGATGCTGCTGATGCTGAAACCGCAGATTGTGGCGCTGTGCGGTCTGAATGTCGGCTTATGGCTGATGTATGTGGCTGTGATTCTGACTGTGTACTCCGGTCTGGATTATGTGCTGAAGCTGAATAAACAGATTACCTGGAACTAAGGATAGGGTGAAGCTGACATGGAAAAAACAATGTTATTTTTAGCCCGCGGCTGCGGTTCCGGGCTGCTTCATCCGGCGCCCGGCACCTGGGGGTCTGCTGCAGCACTGCTGATTGGGCTTGTCTGGAGTTTCTTCGGCGGCATGCCGCTGTGGTTTATTGTGCTTGCCGGTGCAGCAGGTATTTATATCTGCGACAGCGGTGAGAAAACGCTGGGTGTACACGACGCATCAGAAATTGTGTACGACGAATGGATTGGCATGTGGATTGCCATGTGGAGTGTGCCGCTGGTGCTGACACCGGTTGCATTCCTGCTGTTCCGCCTGTTTGATATCAGCAAGATTGGACCAATCGGCAGAATTCAGGATTTAAACGGCGGTCTGGGCATTATGGCCGACGATGTGCTGGCAGGTATCATCAGCCGGTTGATTTTAGCGGTGCCGATTTATTTCTTTTTCTAAAATAAAAATATCTATGATTCAGAACGTCGCAGAAATTTTTCTGCGGCGTTTTTTGAATTCGAAAACAACAAAACAAAGCTGACGTAATATTATTTCAGACAGACGGTCAGGACAGATATATTCACTTTCCTGTTTAATGCAGGACATTTCCTTGCCTGTTCACTTTCACCGGACAACAAAGTTGTCCGTTTCAGACTGAACAGACTTCGTCGATGTTCGGCGTAAACAGAAGGCGTTCATATACTGTGCTGACCGTCTGTCTGCTGAGATTTCCGTCTGCTTTTAAGATAAAATAAATTCTGCGAAATTTTTTTACAGTGAGGAAAAAAGATTTTAGAAATTTTTTCAAAATGCAAAAAAAATCCGGTTTAGAGGTGTTCATTGACACAAAAATGTTGTATAATAGAAGTCAATTTAGGCGCAGGAGAAGAAAATGGCAACAAAGAAAACAAGAAGGTTTTATCGAAAAGATCATATTGTAAAAATTCTTCTGCTGGTCATTGTTGTCTGGCTGGTTTTCACGCTGGCGAGCAACCAGATTCGCAGTGCAATGGTGCAAACGGAAGAGGTAAAATCCACTGTACTGGAGCAAGTGGAAACCGGTTACGGCTTACTGCGCGGTTCTGAATCACTGGTGATTGCACAGGCCGACGGAACGGTTGAGCCTGTCGTGCAGGAGGGGGAACGGGTTCGCAAAGGCAATGCGGTGTTTAAAGTGGGCGAAGCTTATTCGTATACCAACTTTGCCGGACGTGTGTCGTATCAGCTGGATGGGCTGGAATCCACCAGTGATTTGAATACCATTTGCAGCACTAATCTGGAAAGCAGTTATGCAGAGCAGCAGAACGGGCAGAAAAAAACCATTGCTGATGCGGCAGCTGGTGAAGGACGTGCAAAAGTAATCAACACCTTTGATGATGTATATCTTTATGTTACGGTTGCACGCAGTACTTATACCGCCGGGCTGGAGGCAAACCAGAAAATTCCGGTGCGCCTTGCCGATATCAACGAGCAGATGCAGGCGACGGTTACTGAAGTATTAGACACGGCTGATGGCTTCCGCTATCTGAAATTAAAGCTTGGCAGCGTGAAGGAAACCGTCTTTCAGCAGAGAATTTATAAAATAGAGTTTCCGTATGATCAGCAGAAAGCGGTGGCAGTGTCGCCGGATGTCCTGGTGGAAAAAGACGGGCAGACCGGTGTGTACTATCTGCAGAAAGGGTTTGTATTCTGGGAGGCTGTTACAGTAGGACAAACCTGGGAGAAAAACGGGAAAGTGATTATTGAGAGCGGGCTGGAAGATGGCGATATGATTGTAACAACGCCGCATCTGGTGCGCGAAGGTGAAAATATAAAATTCTAAAAGGGATGAGCTTGAACATGAGCATTGCAGAAAACATTGCAGAAATCCGAAAAAATGTGGAGGAAGCCAGAAAGAAAAGTCCAAATCCGGAGCAGCCGGTTACCATTGTAGCTGTTACGAAAACAAGAACACCGGAACAGCTGAACGAAGTGCTGGCAGCCGGACAGACGATTCTGGGCGAGAACAGAGTGCAGGAACTGATGGATAAATACGATGCTGTCAATCCTGGTGCCACCTGGCATATTATCGGCCATCTGCAGAGCAATAAAGTAAAATATATTGCAGATAAAGTTGCGCTGGTGCATTCGCTGGAAAGTGAATCGCTGGCGAAAGAGCTGAATCAGCGCATGCAGGCGCTGGGCCATCCGATGGACTGCCTGGTGCAGGTAAATATTGCTGACGAGGAAAGCAAATTCGGGCTGGCCAGAGAAGAAGTGCTGCCGTTTCTGGAACTGGTAAGCAAAATGCCGGGTATTCATGTGAGAGGGCTGATGAACATCGCGCCGTTCTTTGAAGACACGGAGCAGGTTCGTCCGATTTTCCGGGAAATGTATCAGCTGTTCCAGGAAATCAAAGAAAAACAGATTCCCGGGATTGACATGGAAGTATTATCGATGGGTATGAGCCACGATTATCAGGTGGCAGTAGAAGAAGGGGCCAACATGATTCGTGTTGGCAGAAGCATGTTTGCGTAAGAAGGAGAGATGAAAATGGGATTTCTGGATAAGGTTGTAGACGTTTTAGGTTTCGTGGAACGGGAAGAAATCGAAGAGGAAGAGGTAGTGGAGAAACCGGTACAGTCGGCGCAGAAAGCAGCTATGCCGGTAAAAAGTGAACCAAAACCTGTAGCGAGAATCAACAATGTTGTTTCCTTTACCAATCCAAATCGTGAGTATACCGGCAGTCGTCATGACAGTGGTGAAAATGCCCGTGTTGTGCTGGTGGAACCGGTTCGTTTTGAAGAATCACAGGGAATTGCCGATAATCTGCTGGAACACAAGGCAGTGGTCATCAATATTGAATCCTGTGATACTGACATTGCAGCTAAAATTATTGATTTTGTGGGCGGCGTAGTGTATGCCATCGACGGTACCATTCAGAAAGTGAGCCAGGGGATTATTCTGGCTGCACCGCAGAATATTGACATTGCAAGCGAATTAAAACATGACCTGGCTGATACCGATGAAGAAATTTTTGCATGGATTACCCAGTATAACCGCCGAGGTGATTTCTAATGCAGACAGTTTACCGGTTTGGGTTTATCGGTGCAGGGGCTATGGCTTCAGCCATTGCCGGCGGTATGATAAAACGGGGGCTTTGCAGCGGCATGGATATTATTATGTCGGACTGCAGTATGGAAAAACTGCAGGAGCTGCAGCAGAGCCTGGGCATTCAGATTGCCGCTGACAATAATCAGGTTGTTGCAGAAGCACAATATATCATTGTAGCAGTTAAACCGCAGCACTTTGGCACAGTTTGCAGTCAGCTGGCTGTGAAGCCGCAGATAAATCAGGCTGTTGTTTCTATTATGGCTGGCGTTACCATGGATACCTTGCAGGCACAGCTTGGCGATGCGGCAATTTTCCGGGTGATGCCGAATACACCGGCCAAAATCGGCTGGGGAATGACAGGCGTTTCCGCTGGCACACACACAACGGAAGAACAGAAACAGGTTGTGCTTGACATTTTTAACAGCGTCGGGCAGACCATTTTCATTGAGGAAACATACATGGATGCCGTATGTGCTGTGAGCGGCAGTGGTCCGGCCTATATGTATCAGATTCTGGAAGCAATGGCGGACGGTGCTGTTCTGGCCGGTTTGCCGAGGGCAACCGCTTATCAGCTGGCAGCGCAAACCATGGCTGGTTCTGCTATGATGCTGCTGGAAACAGGAGAACATCCGGGGGTGCTGAAAGATCAGGTGACCAGCCCTGCCGGTACCACCATCTGCGGGCTGCGTGTGATGGAAGCGAAAGGTGTCCGCAGTGCTATGATAGAAGCGGTACAGCAGGCATATCTTCGTTCAAAGGAGCTTGGTGAAAAGAAATGATTTACAGCTTACTGGCTTTGTTTTTGAAAACGGCAGTTTCTGTGATGAATCTGCTGATTGTGATTCGGTGCTTTTTATCGTTTATTCCGCACAATCCATACAATTCCATTCTACGCTATGTTTATGAAATAACAGACTTGGTAATGGCGCCATGCAGCAGATTCATGCCGGATGCGCTGCGTTATCCGCTGGATTTTACCCCGATTGTTGCGCTGGTTCTGATTGAGGTTGTATATACCGTCCTGATGAGAATGATAGCAATTTTATTTTAACAGGAGGTTGGAATGCTGACGCTCTCCATAGAGGAAAAACAATTTATCAGCCGGCTGGAAGACCGGCTGGAACGGGTGGAACGGCGCTATCAGGAAGAAATCACTGACTTTCTGGAGCCGCGGCTGCAGTTAGTGGCGGAAGAATATTTACGTTCCTGCAAATTTCAGCGCTATCTGTTTTGCGGTGGCTACGATGGTGCCGAGCGGAAACGGCTGGTGCTGTTCCCTGAATATACAGAGCCTGCCTGTGAGATGGCAGGGATTCGCCTGTTTCAGTTTCAGGGCAGGCTGGACTATGTGTCTGTCAACCATCGTGATTTTCT
The DNA here is from genome assembly GCA_017547685.1 of Peptococcaceae bacterium. GTDB lineage: Bacteria > Bacillota > Peptococcia > Peptococcales > Peptococcaceae > UBA7185. The sequence continues at coordinate 22,031 of JAFYPD010000015.1, read as the reverse complement.
TGGCGCTGTTATGGGTCTGGGACTGCGACGCGAAAAATTCGGTGATTTACTGGTGCGGGAAACAGGATTTGACTTGTTTGCAGAGGAAGAGGTGGCCGATTATCTGCTGCAGAATGAGCTGCGCGTAAAGCATGTTCCGCTGACCGCGGTGGAAACTTCCTTAGAAGATTTTCAGCCGCCGGAACAGAATATCAAAGAACTACATATTATGGTTTCTTCTATGCGGCTGGATACCTTGCTGGCTCATGGGCTGAATCTGTCACGCACCAAAACGATGGAGCTGATTCAGAGCGGGCGGGTGAAAGTAAACCATAGTGAAGTGACAGAGAACGATTATCTTTGTCAGCAGGATGACCTGATTTCCTGCCGGGGCAAAGGGCGGCTCCGCATCGGTGAGCAGTCCGGTGAAACCCGCAAAGGAAAATTGAAGGTATGTATCTTGAAGTATATTTAATTTTGCAGTAGTATGAAATACAGAATTGCAATAGAGGAGGCTTATCCAATGCTGAAACCAATGGACATTCACAATAAGGAATTTAAAAAAGCCATGCGTGGTTACGATGCGGAAGAAGTAGACCAGTTTCTGGATGAGATTATCGTGGACTTCGAAAAAATGCAGCGCGAACTGGATGTTCTGAAAACGCAGCTGAGTAACTACAGCGAAAACATGAACAGCTACCGGGAAAAAGAAATTTCCCTGAACAATACCCTGGTGTCTGCACAGCGGTTTGCTGACCAGCTGATTAAAGATGCAGAGACCAGAGCGGCAGCTATTGTTGCAGAAGCGGAAGCGGAAGCACAGCGTATCATTGGCGGCACAGAAGCAAAATACAACAAAGTTCTGGACGATTATACCATGCTGGCAAATCGCTACAATGATGCAAAAGAAACATTGAAAGAATATTTTCAGAATCAGATTGCCATGCTGGACAAAGAAGAAGCCGGTATCAATACAGAAGAGGTGGCAAGCTATCTGAAACAGGCAGAAGCCATTGCAGCGCCGGCTGAAAAAGCGGCAGAACCAAGTCTGTCTGAAAATGAAGAAACAAAAATCAATGTAAAACTAAAAGAAATCATGGAAACAACCAACTAAATTTTTTTTGAGGTGAACAGAAACGTGGAAAAAGTAGATTATGGCAAAACCCTGAATCTGCCTCAGACTGAGTTCCCGATGCGCGGCAACCTGCCGAAAAAGGAACCGGAAATGCTGGAATTCTGGGACAGCAACGACATTTATAACAAAGTGGCAGAAAAAAATGCGGGACATCCGAAATTCATTCTGCATGACGGCCCTCCATATGCCAACGGAGATATTCACTTAGGTCATGCATTAAACAAAGTATTAAAAGATATTATTATTAAACATCGCAGTATGACCGGCTATGATGCACCGTACGTGCCAGGCTGGGATACCCACGGTCTGCCAATCGAACTGAAAGCAATCAAAGCGCTGGGCTTAGACCATCACGGCGTGGATAAAGTGGCATTCCGTCAGGCCTGTGCAGGTTTCGCGCTGGATGCCGTAGAAAATCAGAAAAAACAGTTCCGCCGTTTAGGTGTACGCGGCGACTGGGATCATCCATATGTTACCCTGGACCCTAAATTCGAAGCGGAACAGATTGGCGTATTCGGCGATATGGCGAAAAAAGGCTATATCTACAAAGGACTGAAACCGGTTCACTGGTGCCCGGACTGCGAAACTGCACTGGCAGAAGCAGAAATTGAATACGCAGAAAAGAAATCTCCATCTATCTATGTAAAATTCCCGGTAAAAGATGCCAAAGGCTTATTTGCAATCGATAACGCTTACGTAGTAATCTGGACAACCACCCCTTGGACACTGCCCGGCAATGTGGCAATCTCCATTCATCCGGAATATGACTATCAGCTGTTACAGTTCGGCGATGAAAAGTATGTTGTGGCAAAAGAAATGCGCGACAGTTTTATGGCTGACTGCGGCATTGAAATTGAACCACAGGTACTGGGTCAGTGGAAAGGTCAGGAGCTGGAAAGAATGGTTTGTCAGCATCCGTTCCTGGACCGTGAATCTCTGGTTATCACAGGTGAGCACGTAACACTGGAAGCCGGCAGCGGTTGTGTACACACTGCGCCTGGTCATGGTGCTGACGACTTTATCGTAGCGAAAAAATATAATCTGCCTGTGATCTCTCCGCTGGACAACCAGGGCAAATTAACAGCAGAAGCAGGTCAGTTTGCAGGCCTGTCCACCGATGATGCCAACAAAGCAATCTGTCAGTGGCTGGAAGCAAACAACTATCTGTTAAAACTGAAATTCATTAAACACCAGTATCCACACTGCTGGAGATGTAAAAATCCAACCCTGTTCCGCGCAACCGAGCAGTGGTTCGCATCGGTAGACGGGTTCCGTCAGAATGCGCTGGATGAAATCGATAAAGTAAAATTCTTCCCGTCCTGGGGCCATGACCGTATTTACAACATGGTTGCTGACCGTGGCGACTGGTGTATTTCCCGTCAGAGAACCTGGGGTGTGCCGATTCCGATTTTCTATTGTACCGAATGTAACGAGCCAATCGTAAACGATGCCACCATTACCCATCTGCAGGAACTGGTGCGTGACCATGGTACCGATATCTGGTTCGCAAAATCGGCTGAAGAACTGATTCCGGAAGGTCTGGTTTGTCCAAAATGCGGTGCTGCTCATTTCCGCAAAGAAACCGATATTATGGACGTATGGTTCGATTCCGGCTCCAGCCATAAAGGTGTGCTGAAAGTGCGTGATGAGCTGCAGTCTCCGGCCGACTTCTATCTGGAAGGTTCCGACCAGCATCGTGGCTGGTTCAACTCCTCGCTGTTAACATCCGTTGCAGTAGACGGTGTTGCACCATACAAAGCAGTATTAACCCACGGTTTCCTGGTAGACGAACAGGGCCGCAAAATGAGTAAATCTCTGGGCAACGGTGTTGACCCGCTGGATGTTGTGAAAGATATGGGTGCAGATATTCTGCGCCTGTGGGTATCCTCCGCCGACTACCGCAACGATATTGCAGTATCTCAGGGCATCCTGAAACAGGTCAGTGAAGCATACCGTAAAATCCGCAACACCTTCCGCTACCTGCTGGGCAATATCAGCGACTTTAACTATAAAACAGATGCTGTTGCATTAGCAGACATGGAAGAACTGGATCAGTGGATTATGCTCAAACTGCATAAACTGCTGGAAAAAGTGAACAAAGGCTACGAAGACTGCGAATTCCATGTGGTTTATCATGCAGTACACAATTTCTGCAACGTGGACTTAAGTGCTTACTATGTAGATATCGTGAAAGACCGTCTGTACTGTGAAGAAGCAGGCAGCAAAGCCCGCCGTTCCTGCCAGACAGCGCTGTACGAAATCTGCGTGGCACTGGCACAGGTACTGACCCCGATTCTGTCCTTCACATCTGAAGAAGTATGGAAATACCTGCCGAAAGAAGATAAAGAACTGAGCATCCAGCTGAGCGGCTGGCCTGTAGTCAATGCCGATGCCATCAACGAAGCGCTGGAAGCAAAATGGGATAACATCCTGGCGGTTCGCGGTGAAGTAACCAAAAAACTGGAAGAAAAACGTGCAAGCAAAGAAATCGGGAAAGCATTAGACGCCCAGGTAATTCTGTATGCGGAAGGCGAAACCATGGAACTGCTGCAGCAGATGGCAGACCAGCTGGCAACCATCTTCATCGTTTCTCAGGTAACTGTAAAACCTATGAGCGAAGCACCTGCTGACGCATATGTGAGTGAAGACGTAAAAGGTCTGGCTGTAGAAATCGCTCCAGCTGCCGGCACAGCATGCGAACGCTGCTGGATTCACTCCGAAGAACTGGATGAAAACGGCCTGTGCCCACGCTGCGCAGCCGTTATGGCCAGCAAAGCTGAATAAGATTTTAATTAGAGAATATTTTAATTAGAATAACTGAAACATCCATAAGAAGTCTGTTATCATTACACGAATTCTGCATCGGGATGGACAGAAGCAGAATTTGTTTTCGCCGAGGTGGACTCTATAAAGAGTCCGGCCGAGGGAAATAAATTCTGTGTTCGGTCCAGAGCGCAGCAGGAGAGGTAATGAATAACAGACTTCTCTTTATTATAAATTTCGACCTAAGAGAAGTGATTCTAGTGCAATCCATCTTATTATCCTTAAACGTTATGCTGCCGGTATTTCTTACCATTATGCTGGGTGCTTTCCTGCAGCAAATCGGCATTCTGCCGCGCCGCATGATTCGTGACCTGAACCGGCTGTGCTTCAAATGTCTGCTGCCCGTTATGCTGTTCAACAACGTGCGGGAAACCGATTTCCGCCAGTCCTTTGAATGGCATCTGATAGCCTATGCGGTCATAACGATTCTGCTGTTATTTATGGTTCTGGTGAAACTTGTACCGAAATTTGTGGCCAGACCCGAACAGCAGAGCGTGGTGATTCAGGGAATTTACCGCAGCAACTATGTGATTCTGGGCATTCCAATCGTTGGAAATATCTATGCTGGCGAGAGTATTGCCACTATCACCATGCTGATTGCCATTATTGTGCCAATGTTTAACCTGCTGGCTGTGTATCTGTTTGAACGCTTTAACGGCGAAAACCGGCATGATCCTGCCAAAATGGCGATGGGCATTGCCAAAAACCCGCTGATTACAGCAACCGCTCTGGGGATGCTGTATGTGGTAAGCGGCATTCAGTTTCCGGACTTTTTAAATAAAACTCTGGGTGATTTAGGTGATACCACCATTCCCATTGCCCTTATGATTCTGGGTGCTGACCTGGACTTAAAGCTGGAAAACACCAATGTACCGTGTTTAACTGCAACCGTGCTGGGCAAAGTGCTGATTGTGCCGCTGATTTTTCTACCGCCTGCCGTATTATTGGGATTCCGAGGCCAGGCACTGGCATCACTCTTAACCATGTATGCCTCCCCGGCGGCTATCTCCGGCTATATTATGGCGCAGAATGAAAACGCCGATTATCATCTGGCCGGGCAGATTGTGGTCATCACATCCGTTATTTCCTGTTTTACCCTGTTTGTGTTTATTGCTGCACTGCGGGAACTCAATCTGATTTAAAAAATTCAGACTTTTTTATCATGCGTATAAAACATTGCAACCTGTCCATACTAATGCCTGTATCACCAAATTAAAAATTCAGGAGGTAGAAAACCATGACAGGTCAGATTAACCAGAGTATCAAATGTACCGTGCAGCAGTGCAGACACCACGCACAGGGCCAGAACTACTGCTCCCTGCGTGAAATTCAGGTAGGCACCCACGAAGCAAATCCAACCGAAAAACAGTGCACCGACTGCCAGTCCTTCGTACTGAAATAAGCGGTAACAAAACAGAATAAGAAATGCATAAAAAAGACTGCCGTCTATGTCAATTCTGATATAGCGGCAGTCTTTTTATTTTGCTTATAGATTCCGTAAATACAAAAACATATTGGAAATACGGATAAATTGTGATAAACTAAAACTAATATCTAAAATCCGCAAATTGTAAAACAGAAAAGAATGGATTATAGATTTTATTTCTGGAATGATGCAAAAAGATGCTTTATCGGATAAAAGGGTGTGGACAGTTTGGCAGATATCAGAATATATGTAGCAACGCATAAACAGACATATGTGCCAGAACATCCTTTATTGAAACCATTGCAGATTGGCACAGCTTTGCACAGCCCTCTGGACGGATTTCTGCACGATGATGCCGGAGATAATATTTCCGCAAAAAATAATTCCTACTGTGAATTAACCGGCCAGTATTGGGTGTGGAAGAACGAACAGGCGGATTATTACGGATTTTATCATTATCGACGGTATTTCAGCTTTCATACAGAGAAACACCCATATATGATTTACGATTTTCCTGATGATGTAACCTTGCGGCGTATGAATTGTGCACCAGAGCAGATGGAACAGTTGATCAGCCAGTACGACATCATTGTGCCGGCAGCAGAAAATATGTATGAAACGGTGTGGGAAAACTACAGCCGTGCACCGCATCACTATATGGAAGATTTGCAGCTGGCGGCCAATCTGGTGAAAGAACTGCATCCGGATTATAAAAATGCAGTGGAACAATATCTGAGCAATACCCGGCTGTATTTAAAAAATATGTATATCATGAGACATGAGCATTTCCATGCGTATTGTAACTGGCTGTTTCCGTTGTTAGAGGAATTTGACCATCGCAATAGCTGGAATAAATATAATGGCAATAAAGCTGCCATGCGTGTAGACGGCTATCTGGCAGAGCGGTTATTCGGTATCTGGTACACGCACATGAAACAACAGGGTAACATAAAAAGCTGTGAACTCAGCCGCGTACACTTTGCAAACATGGATGGCAGCAAAGGCGGCCTGCAGCGCATGAAACTGGTGAATATGGTATTGCCGCCCGGCACAAAACGGCGCAGCATGGTAAGCCGGTGTGCGAGATATGTGTTAAAAAAACTGAAATAAAAAGGTAAGTGAAAAACTTGAATTTAGTTAAATTATATAAGCGTTATAAATTCGTATTTGCTGAGTTAGTAAAACGGGATTTCAAAAAGAAATATAAACGCAGTTTTCTAGGTGTGCTGTGGAGTATGCTGGCTCCATTGCTGACAATGTTAGTGATGAATTTTATATTTGGAAATTTCTTTGGCCGCACCCAGGAGTACTATACGATTTATCTATTTTCTGGATGGCTGATTTATCAATACTACAATGATGCCACCAATGGCGCGATGAATTCGTTAATGTCTAATGCATATATTTTCTCTAAAGTAAAAGTGCCGAAATATATGTTTTTATTTTCGCGTGTTGCTTCCAGCAGTATTAATTTCTTTTTAACGCTGGTTGTATATTTTGTATTTGTAATTGCTTATAAATTGCCGATTACCTGGAAGTTTATTACGCTGTTATATCCAGTTGCATGTATGTTTGTTTTCATTTGCGGTATTGGCTTGATTCTTTCAGCACTGTTTGTTTTTTTTAAAGATATTCAGTATTTGTACAGTGTATTTACACTGGCTTTGATGTACGCTACCCCGATTTTTTATACGGTGGATATACTGGAGCCTGGCCAGCGATGGATTTTTTATCTGAACCCGCTGTATTATTATGTAACCTATTTCCGCAGTGTGGTAATTGACGGTGTGATACCGGCATTATGGTTTCATGGTGCAATGCTGGCAGTATCTGTGCTTTTATTCGCTATCGGCTGTTGGATGTACAAAAAATATAATTATAAATTCCTGTATTACGTATAGGAGCTGACGTAATGATAAATGTAAACAATGTTTCCGTTAGATATGTTTTGGGAGACTTCAAAGATATTGGTCTGAAAGAATATTTAATAAAAAAAGCAAAAGGCCAGCTTGTAAAAAAAGAATTATGGGCATTGCGTGATGTAAGTTTTCATGTAAACAAAGGAGAAATGTTAGGGATTGTCGGCAGCAATGGTTCCGGCAAATCTACTATTTTAAAAGTGCTGGCAGGTATTATGCCTCCTACAAAAGGGAGTATCAAAGCAAATGGCTCTGTTGCGGCTTTGTTAGAATTAGGTGCCGGTTTTGACGGTGATTTAACGGTAAAAGAAAATGTTTACCTGCGTGGTGCATTACTGGGGTATACGCGGGACTTTGTGAAAGATGAATATGAAAAAATAATTGAATTCTCAGAACTAAAAGAGTTTGAGGATGTCATGTATAAAAAGCTTTCCAGCGGTATGCGCAGCAAACTTGCGTTTTCTATTGCCAGCCGTGTAAACCCGGATATTCTGGTTTTAGATGAGGTGCTTTCGGTTGGTGATATGGCATTTCGCAGAAAAAGTGAAGCGCGTATGCGCGAGATGATGAGCGGCGGTACTACTACGATACTGGTATCTCATTCTTTAAGCCAGGTGCGAGAATTGTGTACGCAGGTTGTATGGCTGGAAAAAGGTGAAATGCGTGGCATCGGGGACACGAAAACCATGTGTGATATGTACGAGAAATATATGAAAAAGTAGGGATTGCAATGAAAATAGCCGTTGCAGGGACAGGCTATGTGGGGCTGGTGACAGCTGTTTGCCTGGCGCATAAAGGGCATACCGTAACCTGTGTAGATTTGAATGAAACTAAAATAAAGATGCTGCAGAGCGGAAAAAGCCCTATTTATGAAAAAGATTTAGAAGATTTAATGCAGCAACATGCGGAGCGTTTAACCTATACAACGGATTATCAGAATGCGTATAAAGATGCTGAGGTTATTTTTATTGGGGTAGGCACGCCGGAGAAAAAAGACGGATCTGCGAATCTGACTTATGTATATGAATCAGCAAAACAGATTGCACAGAGTGCGGAAAAAAACTGCATTGTAGTAGTAAAATCTACCGTGCCAATCGGTACCAATGACAAGGTAGAGGCTATCCTGCAGAAAGAAAAAGTGCATGATGTGACTCTGGAAGTGGCCAGTAATCCGGAATTTCTGGCGCAGGGGACAGCCGTGAGCGATACACTGTATGCCAGCCGCATTGTGCTGGGTGTGGAAAGTGAACATGCAGAAGCAGTATTAAAAGAAGTGTATGCAGGTTTTGAATCGCCAATACTGGTGACAAACCGGCGCTCTGCAGAAATGATCAAATACGCATCCAACGATTTTCTGGCTTTGAAAATTTCGTATGTAAATGAAATTGCTAATTTGTGTGAACTGGTGGGAGCAGATATTCAGGATGTAACTGCTGGTATGGGTTTGGATCCTCGTATTGGGAATCAGTTTTTAAATGCAGGGATAGGATATGGCGGCAGCTGTTTTCCAAAGGATACAAAAGCATTGCACTGGCTGGCAAACTTTCATGATTATGAGATAAAAACTGTCAAAGCAGCCATTGAAGTAAATGAATTACAAAAAATAAAACTATTGAAGAAAGCAAGAAAATATTACGAAAGTTTTGATGGATTAACCGTAGCAGTACTAGGGCTAACCTTCAAACCAGACACAGATGATTTGCGTGAAGCTCCATCTCTAGTAAATGTACCAATATTGTTAGATGAAGGAGCTACTATCCATGCATGGGATGCAGTAGGGGTAGAGAATTTTCAGAAAGTTATGGAGAAAGCCGATTGTAATACAAACAATATTGTATACTATGCCACACCAGAAGAAGCATTAAATGATGCAGATCTCTGCTTTATCTTTACTGAATGGGCGGACGTGAAAGCATTAGACTTACAAGTATTTCAAACGATGAAAAAAGCGATTATCTTAGATGGGCGTAATTGCTTTGAAACAGAGAAAATGAAAGAACTAGGAGTCATATATGAATCGATTGGGCGTTAACAATGGCAATATGTCAAAAGGATAAGTTGTTTAAAAAACAGGAGGAAAAATAATGAAAAATAATATGAAAGAAATATTGAAAAAAACAGTTAAGAAAATAATACAGAAATCAAGTAGATGTCGAAAGATTATTTATCGACTATATAATGCATCTTTCCCTGATAATTCATCGCCTGATCCCGTTTCATTAAGTCCTAAAAATAAGAAAATGGGGGTATTGGTGTCAGATAAAGTAACCTATAGTGGCCATTCAATCGATTATTTGAATTCGAAATTTTTGACAAAAGAAGAAAGGTCAAGAGAATTAAAGCGGATTTTTTACAATAATTGTAAGTATTATTTGGATTTGGACAATCCAAAAACATTTAATCAGAAACTTCAATGGTTAAAATTGAATTACTATGATTCTAAGGAAGCTCGTTGTGTTGATAAGGCCGAGTTCAAACAATATGTTAAAGAAGTCTTGGGGGATGGTTATACAGTGCCCCTTTATGGTGTTTGGGATGATGAAAATCAAATTGATTTTTCTGCGCTTCCGCAAAAATTCGTTTTGAAGTCAACGGTTCAAAGTGATGGCCGTCATATTGTTGTAGTGGAAGATAAAGAACAGTTAGATATAGATAATTTAAAAACAATAATGAGCTCGTGGTTATTACCTAGAAATACATTGTGTTCATCTTATTGTAGTGCATACAAAAATGTTAAACCAAGAATACTTGCTGAAGAATATATAGATGCACTGGATGGTGGTGCGTTGTTGGATTACAAATTTATGTGCTTTAATGGGAAGGTTGAGATGTTGTTTATTGTTGCTGATAGAGATAAACAAATGTGTGTAAATTTCTATGATCTTGACTGGAATTTGTTACCGTTTACACGTAAATATCCAAATACAAGTTATGAAATTAAGAAACCTAAAAACTTTGATTTAATGGTTGAGCTGGCTCAAAAACTATGCGAACCTTTTCCTTTTGTTAGAGTGGATTTTTATGAATCTAGTGATCAAAAGAAAGTATATGTTGGAGAATTGACATTTTATCCTGGTGGTGGTTATGAAACGTTTGAACCACTGGAGTGGGATTATAAATTGGGAGATTTAATAACTTTACCAACTGCAAATATTTAAAAAGAGGAGGCAGTTACTTTGATAAAAAAACAGGTTAAAAAAATATTACAAAATTCTGCTAAAGCTAAAATGTATATAGGTAAATTATATAAAGTTGCAAGTGAAGTTGATAACCAGATACCATATATGCTGGATAATACAGAAAATACTGAGAAAAATGTAAATACAAAAAAACAAATGGATGTTATTTATCCTGTGACCCAAGAGTACCTTTATAACAAGCGTATTTATAACTATCTATTAGAGAAGCAAGACGGTCTTCCAATCCGTCGATGGGTCGTTGAACAAATGTATTATTCTGTTATTGGAAGATTTCCTAATTTAGATCATCCGAAAAGTTTAAATGAAAAGATGCAATGGATGAGAATTTATTATCACGATCCATTAATGACGAAATGTGTCGATAAGTTTTCTGTTAAAGAGTATATACGTGAAATTGTAGGGGATGAGTACGTTGTACCTTTATACGGAGTATGGGACAATGTAAATGATATCGATTTTGATAAATTGCCGAATAGTTTTGCAATCAAGTCTACCTGGGGTTGGGGGGATTTGCAGAATATTCTTGTAAAAAACAAAAAATCTTTAGACATTCATAAAACCAAGGCAATGCTTAGTAATTGGTTACAACCATGGAACAATTATTACTATCAAAGTTTTGAATGGGATAGCAAAGATATTCCTCCGCGTATCATAGCTGAAGAATTGTTAGAACCATCTTCTGGGGAAATAATTGATTATAAGTTCTATTGTTATAATGGGATTTGCAAACATTTTTTAGTTTGTAAAGATAGAAAAACAAAAACAAAATATATCAATTATGATTTGGATGGAAATTGTATACAGCCTTCCCCTAATAGTTTTGTAACTACAGAAAACTTTAAGAAAACAAGTTCTTTTTATAAAATGTTGGAAATTGCTGAAAAATTAGCAGTGCCATTTCCTCTTGTTAGAGTTGATTTTTATGAGGTAGATGGAAAAATATATGTGGGCGAATTAACATTTTCTCCGGGAGGCGGTTTTAACACATACTTTGAAGAGTGGGATAATCGATTTGGGGAATATTTGACGCTCCCTAAGGCAAATGTGGAAATTTAAAACTGTAAGGAGATTTGTATGCAGAAAGTTGGACTTGCAATTAAGCATAATAATCTGGAACAGAAGAAAAGACGGTACAATCGGAAATGGTAACTGCAAGGGATTTATTAAAAAAGGGCTATGGGAAGTTTATTGAGGTTATCTCTGGGTATTCGCCTGTTTTGGCGACGCATATTTTATATTTGCAAAAATTTCACAGGGTTTTAAATTTAAAAGAACCTCGCACGTTAAATGAAAAAATAATGTGGTTAAAATTGAATGATTACAATAATAATTCACTGATAACAATGTGTGCAGACAAATATAAGGTACGTGACTATGTGATAGAAAAGCATCATGAAGATTTGTTAAATAACTTGTATGATGTATGGGATAGTCCTTCGCAAATTGACTGGGAGAAACTTCCCAATCAGTTTGTTTTAAAGTGTAATCATGGTTGTGGTTACAATATTATCTGTTCTGATAAGACTGCTTTGAATAAAACTGCAGTGCTAAATCAAATTAAAAAGTGGTATGAAGAAGATTTCTGGAAGAAAAAAGCAGAACTCAATTATAAACATATTGAAAAGAAAATAATTTGTGAGAAATATCTGGAAAATGCAGATCATACACCGATTGCAGATTATAAGGTTTACTGCTTTCATGGAAAAGCTCTTTATATTCTAGTGTGTGACAATAAAATTACAGACCGAAAGTTTTATTTTTTTAATTCGAATTGGGAGTTTCAAAGAATTAATCCCGACAGTATCAACGCAGTAGGCGTTCCTTCCTTTGGAAAACCGGACTGTTTGCAGGAATTGCTTCGCTCAGCGGAAGATTTATCTGAGCCATTTCCGTTTGTGCGAGTGGATTTTTATATCGTAAATAATAAACCAATATTCGGAGAATTGACATTTACGCCAGCTGCCGGGCTGGACGCAAACAGATTGAAAGAAACAGACATAATGTTTGGCAATTTAGTGAACTTAACAATTTGAAAGAAGATGAGATTTACATGAAAACGGTTGGCTTTGTTGTAAGTCATAAAAATAATGAAAAACGACGTGCTCTGCTGCCGAAAGATATGATGCAGATAGAACATATAGGAGCCTGTTATATTGAAGAAGGCTATGGGCATGTATTAGGTATTGACGATAGCGAGTATGCTAAAATGGGTGCTAAGATAGTATCCCGAGAAGAAGCTTTAAAACAGGATATTATTGTAGATGTAAAACTGGGTGATGCCGATTATCTGGAATTAATTGATGATAATAAAATTCTGTTCGGCTGGGCACATGCAGTACAAAATCTGGATTTTACTACATCCGTGTTAAAGCATCATCATACAGTCGTAGCCTGGGAAGAGTTATATGAATATGGGCGTTATTTACTGTGGCGCAACAGAGAGATAGCAGGCGAAGCGGCTATTTTACAGGCGTATCAATACTGCGGGAAAATGCCATATGAAACAAAAGTAGCAGTTATTGGGAATGGACAGACTGCAAAAGGTGCAATTCGCTTTTTGAATGGTTTGGGGGCTGATGTAGAGGTTTATCCACATAAACATGAAGAATTATTCAAAAAGAATATGTATAACTACGATGTGATTGTAAACTGTGTTTTATGGGATACCAGCCGTAAGGATCGTTTAATTTATCGTTCCGACCTGAAAAAAATGAAAAAAGGGACAATGATTATCGATGTAAGCTGCGATCCGAATTTAGAAATTGAAACCAGTAAAGCAACAACAATTGATAATCCGGTTTATGTAGTTGATAATGTTATTCATTATGCAGTAGATAATACGCCTGCCATGTATCCGCACACTGTAACTAACATTTTAAGTCAGAAAATCACCCCATTAATTGATCCGTTGATTACAGGTGAGTGGGATGAAATGATGAGTGCTGCAATGGTAATCGAAGATGGAACTATTATTGATGAAAGAATTACGGAGTTTCGTAGTAATAGGGGTTTAATTTAGTAAATGAAAAAAGTTTCAGTGATTATTCCTGTTTATAACGTTGCCCAGTATTTACCGCAGTGTCTAGATAGTATCATTAACCAGACATTGCGGGATATTGAAATTATCTGTGTGGATGATGGTTCAACAGATGATTCTTATAATATTCTACAGGAATATGAAGGTAAAGATAATCAAATAATTGTATTGCAGCAGAAAAATGCGGGTGCTGGCACGGCACGCAATATAGGGATGAAAATTGCTCGTGGAGAATATCTTTCTATTCTTGATTCCGATGATTTTTTTGAGCCGGACATGCTGGAAAAGGCATATCTGCAATGTGAAAAAGATAATGCGGATATTTGTGTGTTTCGCTCAGACCGGTATGACACTCAGATCCAGAAGTATGAACCGATTCCGTGGACGATAAAAAAACAGTATTTACCGAAACAGATTCCGTTTAAGTCATCGGAAATTTACCCGCATATTTTTCAGATTTTTAATGGCTGGTCATGGGATAAATTGTATAGACGTGACTTTATAGAAAACACAGGGTTGCAGTTTCAGGGACTACGTACCACAAATGATGCATTTTTTGTATATATGGCAAGTGTACAGGCAGCTAGAATTACAATTGTTGATGAAATATTGGCACATCATCGCGTAAGTAATAAGGCAGCGTTATCTGTTACAAGGGAAAAGTCTTGGGATTGCTGCTGGAAAGCAACCCATGCTATTCAGCAGGAACTGAAAAAACGTAATCAGTATGAAGCAGTTGAACAAAGCTTTGTGAACTGGTCACTGCATTTTCTGCTTTGGAATTTGCACACATTGAAAGATGATTCAAAAGATAAACTTGCTTCTGAGATGGGGAACAATTATTTTAAATTACTTGGTTTAGAACAGTATCCAGCTTCGTATTTTTATAGCCAGAGTGAGTGGAAAGAGTATTTGTATATTCAACAACATGGCAGGGTAAAATCAAGGCAGACATATGTTGTTCGACGTATTTTGCAGCATGTACAGGAAAACGGTCTGAAAGCAACAATCGAGAGGGTTGTATCAAAACTAAAACCATGAAAACTTGAATTAACAGCAAAAGAATGGTTTTATACCGCTCTCTCGTTATACAATTCAGGAACTGGATGTGATAAATTCAACAAACACTTATACAGATATAGTACGAATAGCTTGTGATTTGAGGAGGCGTTGGAATGTTTACAAAACAGGCAAGACGATATGTTTCGTATATGCTGCTGTTTTTCATGCTGTTTACCATTGTGCCGGTACAGGCCTTTGCGGAAACCGACAGCCATGAAGGGCACGACCACAGCATAGAAACAGTCGTGAGCACATCGGATAGTGCAGCAGATTCCGCAACCGAGGGGGGGAGAGGAATCGCAAGTGGTGACAGTACCGAAACCGGTGATGCAACCACCGAAGGTGACAGCACTGAAACCAGTGATGCAACCACTGAAGGTGGCAGCACTGAAAATAGTGACGCAACCACTGAAGGTGACGGCACAACCGATAGTGAAAGCGAAACCGGAAACGGTGATGGCACAGCTAATGGCGAAGGCGAAACCGGAAATGGTGACGGCAAAGCCGATGGCGAAGGCGAAACCGAAGAAGAACAGCCTGCAGAACCAGTAACACTGGAAGCAGTAACCGCACAGGCAGATGCAATTTTAGCAGCATGCCTGATGCTGGAAAACCCTGCACCAGAAGAACTGGAAGCAGCACTGGCAGAACTGATTGACGAAGAAAGCATCAAAGCAGCAGTAGCAGCATTAGATGCCCCAACCGTTCAGACAATTCTGGCAGACATGGAAAACCTGGACGAACAGGCAGCTCAGCTGAGCGAAGAAGACTATGCAGCCTTTGAAGAACAGTATGCAATTTTAGCAGATTTCAAAGCAGCATTAGAAGAAGCCGCTGCAGCACTGGAACAGCCAGAAGAAACTGTAACCCTGGCACAGGTGCAGGATGCAGCAGCAGCCCTGTTTACAACTTATGTTGGGAACGCAAACCCGACTGCTGAAGAAATCCAGGCAGCAGTAGAAGTAATGGATCAGGATACCGTACAGGCAGCCCTGGCAGCCATTGCAGAAGTAGAAGCACAGGCAGCATTGCTGAGCGAAGAAGATGCAGCAGCCTGGGCCGAAAACAGTACAGCAATCTCCGCGTTCAAAGCCGCATTAGAGGCAAAAGAACAGCCGGAAGAACTGAGCGAAGCGTACTATGAAGTGGAGAAAGCTGTTGAGGATTTCTTATCAAGATATGGCATAACGCCGGATATGTCTAAAAAAGAATTGCAAAATGTGATTATTGCAATGGACGGCTCTACTCTTGATGCAATAGATGCAGATTTAGCCGCTTTAGAACCTTTAGTCGTTAAATTAACAGCGGAAGAACTTGAGCTGATTAACGAAACTGAGAATGCACAGATATTCGGTCAGTTTTATGATACTATGCAGGAGCTCTTCTCTGTTAGTTTCTTTGCTGCAAGCGGTACACATACTCCTGTTGAAGGTGTAACTGTTACCGTTTCTGGAGCATCAGATAACAGCATGTCTAGTGGAGCAGTAACTGTTACAGCTAAAGGTAGTAGTGGGTTTATTGGACTTGGTGCTTCTGCCAAAACTGCAACTATTACAATAACAAATGATTCTGATGCAACAGCAACTATATCGTTTGACTGGACAGCTACTTCTGTTAATCAGTTAATGATTGATGGTGTTGTATATTCAGGAACCTCCGGTAGTTTTTCTAAAGTGTTAGCTGCAAATGCAACGTTTACTGTAACAATTACAACTGCAAAGAATAGCACAGAGAATGAACTTGTAATGAATAATTTCAGTTGTGCAGTTGCAGCTGCAAGCGCTAATGTGACATTTGAATATGACAATACATTAGGGAGTATTACAGTTGATGATGCAGCTGTTGTAGTTAATGAAGTAAAAGAACTTAATACCTCTACTGGCGCGACTCTTGTTGCAACGCCTGCAAGCGGAGTTACATTCTTAGGCTGGGTAGATGCAGCTGATGATAGAATTTTATCTAAAGAAGCATCTTATACGTTAATCCCGGCAGCAGATATGACTGTGAAAGCAGTATTTGCTAAAGATGGCGGTACACCATGGTTCGGTGTGGGGGGAGTAGCAACTAAAACCTACAAAGATGCTGATGGGATTGCAGGTTTATTAGCAACAACAGTTACTTATTATGAAGTAGGTACTACACATTTATTTGATACAATGGCTGAAGCCATGGATTATGCCAGCTCGTCGAGCGAAAAATATGTGGTGTTGCTGAATAATGCAACATTACCAGCAGGGGATTATACAATCCCTTCTGGCGTAACATTATTGATTCCATTTGATGATGTAAATACTTTGTATACTACGGCTTCTTGCAGTACAGGTACGTATGCTACACCAAGCGCATATCGTACATTAACTCTAGAAGATGGTGCAACATTAACTGTTAATGGCGCACTGAGTTTATCCGCAAAACATAAATATGCAGCAGGGAGTAAGCTGGATGGTGGTGCTCCAACAGGGCCAGTCAGCTTTATACGAATGCAGGGCGACAGTAGTATTGTTGTAAACAATGGTGGTGCACTATATGCATATGGTTACATTACCGATTCTGGTAGCATAACAGCAAACAGCGGAGCATCTGTTTATGAAATGTTCCAGATTACTGATTTCCGTGGTGGTACTCAAAGTACGGATATGGATAATGGCGTATTTGCATTAAGTCAGTATTATGTGCAAAATATTGAAGTTCCCATGACACTGTACTCCGGTGCTACGGAATATAGCTATACAACTATTTATATGTCTAGCTCTGCATTTGGTTCTGCTGTTGGATTTATTGGTACCAGTGGAACTATGTTTAATTTGACGGAAGGTTATGTTGTGAAAGATTATGCCGAAACAACAGACCGTCTGTTAGTAGAATTATATGGAAAAATGGCAATGTCTCCGATTGATATGAAGGTGGGAACATCTTCTATTAATTCGAAAGACTATGAACTGCCAATTAACAGTAATATCACTGTAAATATTCACGGTGGTTCTACAGTAATTATGAATCAGGATATTGCAATGCTGCCTGGTTCCGAGATTAATGTGGAAAAAGGTGCAAACTGTACTTTAGGCAATGGATATAATGTGTATATTTACGATGCGGATGAATGGGGCAATTACTGTGGCCCAGGTAATAAAACATTTATTCCTGTTCAGTATGCACCAGGTCAGGCTTATACTCGTACAGCAGCTGATTTAGTAGATGCGAAAATTGTAGCAGCTGGTACTTTAGATGCTTCTAACGGTGGGATTTATACTACAGCAGGCGGAGCCGCTATTGTCGGTAAAAATGGGGCTACAGCAAATATTAAATCTGGTCAGGAAACGAAAACATATCAGTTGGTTCAAGGAACTGGTTATACAGAAATCCCGATTACTTCTGCAAAATTGTTGAATGAAGATGGAAGTTACACAGAAACTGCCGGGATTGCAACAGCGAAAAGTTTCGATTATAAAGATGCTGACGGAGATGGTGACAGTGAATGGGTGACCTGTCAGCATACTAACAAGAAAGCATCTACGGAGGAAGGTGCTGTAGCAGAGAAAGAGGCAACTTGCGAAGAACCGGGTCACACCGGTGATTGGATTTGTTTGGATTGTTCGCGTACCATTGAGGATGAACTAATTCCTGCATTAGGCCACGCATGGGGAACTGCAACTTATACATGGACTGATTATACAGCATGTACAGCAACACGCACCTGTGCAAATGATGCTAGTCATGTAGATAATCAAGATGCAACTATCACAAGCAGCACAAAAGCTGCAACTTGTGATAATGCTGGTAAAATCGTTTATACTGCTGCTTTTACAGCAGAAGGTTTAACAACTCAGACAAAAGAAGAAACAATTCCAGCAAAGGGTCATAATTACGGTGATGCCGTTTATACCTGGAGTGAAGACAACAATAGCTGTACGGCAAGCAGAACTTGTGCGAATGATGCAAGTCATGTGGAAACAGTAACAGCAACTGTAACATCGGAAACAGTCAATGCAACCTGTAATGCTGCAGGTTCTACTGTTTATACCGCTACATTCAACAGTGATGTAAACTGGGTAACAACACAGACAAAAACAGTAGAAATCACAGCGGCAGGTCATAACTACAACGTGACTTACGAATGGGAAGGTTATACAGCATGTAATGCAACAGCGATTTGCCACTGTGGCGACATTGTTACCGAAGCTGGAAGCATTACAATTGCAACAAAAGATGCAACCTGTACAGAAGAAGGGGAAATCACTTATACTGCTACATTTGAGAATAATCTATTTACCGCGCAGAGTGTAACAGAAATTCTGGATGCAGCAGGTCATGCTTTTGGAAATCCAACTTACAGCTGGAGTGATGATAAAACAACCTGTACAGCAAGCAGAACTTGTACAAAAGATGATAATCATGTAGAAACTGAAACTGTAACAACATCTTATGTGGTTACGGTAGAACCAGACTGTATCGAAAAAGGGGAAGCAACTTATACAGCTACTTTTAAAAATACAGGATTAGGCAGCGATACAAAAAAAGTAGATATTGATGCTCTGGATCATGATTATAATGTGACTTATGAGTGGGCTGCAGATAACAGCTCCTGTACTGCAACATGGACCTGTAACCGGGAAAACTGTGATGCAAAGGATACAGAAACCGTTACTGCAGAAATCGAAGAAACAACCAAAGTAAGCTGTACAGCAGATGGTTTAACCACTTATACAGCAGACTTTACAAATGAAAAATTTGTTGACCAGACAAAAGAAGTAACCATTAAAAGTGAAGGTCATCAGTATGGTGAAGTAACTTATGACTGGAACACAGAAAATCCAGATGCAGTAACCTGTACCGCAAGCAAAACATGTAAAGTTTGTGATTCTGCTACGGAAGGTTATAAGTTAACTGCAACAGGTGCAGTTACTATTGATAAAGATGCATCTGTGTCTGCCACCTGTACAACTGCTGGCAAAACTGTATATACAGCAACCTTTAATGTGGAATGGGCTACAGGAGATAAAACAGAAGTAACCGTAACAGCATATAACCATGATTACACTGCAGTTGAGTATAAATGGAGCGAAGATTATGCTACTTGTACTGCAACGAGAGTTTGTAACCATGACAGTAACCATGTGGAAACACAGACTGTAACTGCAGATGAAAAATCTAAAACAGATGCAACCTGTACAGAAAAAGGTAAAGTTGTCTTCTATGCGGACTTTACAGATTATGGTTTTGTCGACCAGAGCAAAACGGTTGAAATCCCAGAAACAGGTCATAACTATGGTGCACCAGAATATATCTGGGATACAATAGGTGAAGTTGCAAGCTGTACAGCTGTAAAAGAATGTATTGCATGTGCAACTACTGTATCAGGACATACCGTAAGTGAAACAGGTGAAGTGGTTGTTGATACTGAAAAATCAGAAGCAGCAGACTGTACAAACGCAGGTAAAATTGTCTACAATGCAGTATTTACTGACAAGGACTTTGAAGCACAGACAACAGAAAAAACAGTTCCTGCATTAAATCATGATTATACGAATGCAGAAATCAGTTATATTTGGAGTGCGAATTATGACAGTTGTACAGCGTCCAGAAACTGCGTACGTACAACTTGTACTCATGCTGATACAGAAAATGCAACTATAACAATCAATGTTATAAATGCAACCTGTACAGAGGATGGCAAAACTGTATACAAAGCAACATTTAAAAACACAGCATTTGCTGAACAGACAAAAGAAGTAGCAATTGGTCAGACAGGTCATGCATATGGTGGAGTAAGCTACGTATGGAGTGAGGACAACAGCGAATGTACTGCAACAAGAGTTTGTGCCAATAATGCAGCTCATGTTGAAACAGAAACTGTAAAATCCACAAGTGAAACAACTGATGCAAGCTGTACGGAGAATGGCAAAACTGTATACAAAGCAGTATTTGAAAACACAGCATTTGCTGACCAGACAAAAGAGGTAACCATTACTGCTTCCGGTCATGTATATGGTGAAGCTGAGTATGACTGGAATGTGGCTGAAGATGGCACTGTTACCTGTATCGCAAATAAAGCCTGCGAAAAATGTGATGCGGAAACAACAGGCAATGTTGTGACAGAAAACGCATTAATCTATGAAGATGAAAGTGAATCAAAAGCAGCAACTTGTGTTGAAAGTGGTCAGAAGGTTTATCTGGCAGTATTCAGTGAAGCCTTTGAAAACCAGAAACACACTGTAGAAATTGATGCTATTGGTCACTTATATGGTGAAACAAGTTATATCTGGGATGAAACAGATAAAGAAAATATTACATGTACAGCAACTAGAAGTTGTACTCGTACAACCTGTAATGCAGGTATAGAAAATCATGTAGAAACAGAGACTGTTGCTGTAATTGTTAATGTAACAGATGAAGCTCAATGTTTAACAAATGGTGCGGCAACATATATATCTGAAGAATTTGTTAACACAGCATTTGCAAAACAGACTAAAGATGTAGTATTAACAGCTCTGGGGCATGATCTTGTATATGAAGGCGGTACAGCAGCTACCTGTCTGGAGGAAGGTACTCATGCTGGTGCATATTGCAGCCGTTGCGATTATACAGAGGGTGGCGGTGTTATTCAGGCATTAGGTCACTCCTGGGGTAAAGAAACAATTATTAAAGTGGCTACCTGTTTAGAGGCTGGGGAAAAACAGTATACATGTACACGCAACTGTTGTGACAATGTTACAAAAACAGAGCCAATTTCTGCTTTAGGACATGAATATGGTACTGTGACCTACACATTTAGTGAAGATTATACCTTATGTACTGCAGAACGACATTGTGTACGTACAACCTGTAATGACTCTGTTGAAGGGCATACACAACAGGAAACCACTCTTGTTACAGAAGATGTAAAAACAAAAGCTACTTGTAGCAATCCGGGGCAGACGGTTTATACAGCTGTGTTCTATGAATATCCAGATGTATTTGGTACAAAAGTAAGCTCAAGAATTCTGCCTGCAACTGGCCATGCATATGGTGAACCAGAATATGCATGGAATGAAGATAACAGCGAATGTATCGCAACGATGGTATGTGCAAATGATGCAAACCATGTAGTAAGCGAAAAAGCAGTGATTACAAGTAAAACTACAGCAGCAGGCTGTAATGCAGCAGGCAAAGTAGAATACACAGCAACCTTTACAAATGAAGCGTTTGAAGTACAGAAAGCAGAAAAAGTCCTGGAAGCAGCAGGTCACAGTTATGGCAAAGCAAGCTATGAATGGGGCAAAGATGCGGAAGGAAATGTAATCTGTATAGCAACAATGGTATGTACAAAATGTACAGAAGGTGAAGAAGGCCGTGTAGTAAGTGAGGAAGCAGAAGTAACAAGCGAAACAACCGATGCAACCTGTACTGGTAACGGTAAAACCGTATACACAGCAACTTTCACAAACACAGCATTTACAGTACAGACCAAAAC
>JAFYPD010000095.1 GCA_017547685.1 Peptococcaceae bacterium | reverse complement strand
TGTGATTTCCGATTGATTATACCGTTTTCATGGATTACTATTTTGTCAAACAAAAAAATAAACATCTGTCCAAAGCAACAGATGAATTTATCAATGTATTCTTATCGCTATTATTTGAATATCAAAAGCAACTGTAAAAACTATATGATCTATGTATAAAAAAGACTTAGGAGAGGTTGTTTCTCCTAAGTCTTTCTCTGTTTATAAGCGATTGCTCGCTACTTCTTCTTTTATCTTTTCTATCGCAGTTTCCACGGCAGCGATATCGCCGAAGATTGCCAGCAGAATCATATTCTGCGGACAACTGCCGCGCACGTCGCACACGGTAACATCCGACATTTTCTCTGCCACATCGGCAGCACAGATCATATCAATCAGCTTGCCCTGCACCAGCCCTACTGCGTGGGCATAATCGACTGTTTCGTCTGTCTGGATACTGATTCTGCTTTTCAGAATATCCATTGTGCCGTACGACGGCGACTTGATAATTCGAATATCCATACGGTTCCTCCTAATGACGAATCACTGCAACCGGTAAATCATACTGGCGAATCCAGCCTTCAATGCGGTCTAAATCTGCATCAGTGAGGCTCGGGTCACCTTCAATCTGATAGTTTTTTCCCAGCTGCTGATATTTGTTCACGCCCAGCTTGTGATAGGGCAGCAGGTCAATCCCTTTGAAGTTCTCAAACGCTTTGTACGGCCGTAAAAACTGTACCACTGCTTCGATTTCCTCTTTGCTGTCGTTGATGTCTTTTAACAGCGGCATTCGGATTTTCACCGGATATAAGTTCTGCAGCAGTGTTTCCAGATTCTCCAGAATCCGTTCATTCGGCACACCGGTCAGCTCGGCATGGCGTTTGCTGTCCAGATGTTTTAAGTCAAACAGAAACAAATCTACATACTGTGCCACCTGCATAAGTTTCTCCCGCTTTGCAAAGCCGCAGGTTTCGATGGCTGTGTTGATGCCCTCCCGCTTGCAGGCCGCCAGCAGAGCAGCGGCAGCCCCGGGCTGCATCAGCACTTCCCCGCCGCCTAATGTGACACCGCCGCCAGACATATCGTAAAAGGCCTGGTCTTCCCGAATAATGTCCATCAATTCCGCAATGGTTTTCTGCTCTCCCACAATGGAAAGCGCACCCTGCATGCAGGCTTCTACACATTTGCAACATCCCGTGCATGTATTGCTCCACTGCCAGTCGATATCATGCTGTCCCTGTGCATCCAGTTTGTGAATTCCCTGCGGACACGCCACCACACAGGCAGCGCAGTTTACACAGGAAGCCGATTTGAACATCAGGCGAGGACGGCGCTCCAGCCCTTCCGGATTGGCGCACCATTTACACCGCAGCGGACAGCCCTGAAAGAAAATCAGGGTACGTACACCGGGGCCGTCGTACAAATTGTATTTCTGAATATTAAAAATGGTCGCTTTCTGTTCCATCTTGTTCATCATCTCAACTTTAGTTATTAAAAATGAGTCAGCATGGTGCGGCTGATAATTTCATCCTGCACATCTTTGCATAATTCTACGAAGAATGCACTGTACCCGGCCACGCGAACAATCAGGTCACGGTACTGTTCCGGATGTTTCTGGGCTTCCAGCAGTGTTTCATTGCTGAGGTAGTTAAACTGCATTTCGCCGTTGCCCATCACGCTGGCGCTGCGCAGCAGTGTGATGATCCCATTTTCACCCTCCGGTGTGTCCAGAAGCCCTGCCATCAGCTTGAAGTTATGCACCATACCGATGTTCATGTTGTCGCAGGCCATTTTGGATACCGATTTGATAATCGCGGTCGGGCCTTTGTAGTCGGCACCCTGGGTCGGGCTGATACCATCGGATAACGGCATCCACGCTTTCCGGCCGTTGGCAGAAGCGCCGGTAATCTGGCCAAGCGGTGTATTGTTGGAAATGGATAATGTGCCGTGGCTCAGCACCGAATACAGTGTTTTGTACCGGCGATGATCCTGTTCAGTGAAACTGATGATATCTGCCGCAATGCTGTCTGCATAGTCATCATCATTGCCGTATTTCGGCGCATCTAAACAATCTTTGCGAATCTGGTCGTAGCCCGCAAAGTCTGCTTTCAGCGCTTCGTTCAGCTGTTCCAGCGTATATTTTTTGTCATCGTAAACCAGTTTTTTGATGGCTGCCATGGAGTCGGCATAAGTTGCCAGACCGCTCCACACAACACCAGGGCCAAAGTTATACATAGCACCGCCGGCGGAAACATCCCGGCCGTTTTCCATACAGCCTTCGTACATAATAGACATCAGCGGTTTTGGAGCCAGTTCACGGTGTACACGCTGAGTAATTACAGTCGCAACACTGGACCACTTGGTCACATATTCCACCTGTTTTTTCACGGCAGCTTCAAACTGTTCATAAGTTTTGAACTGACTTAAATCGCCCATATCCGGGCAAACCTGTTTGCCGTACCATAAAGTTTTCCCGTGGTTCAGCACCAGTTCAATACAGATTGGCCACTGAGTATAGGCAGTGGAGGTCCACTGATATAACCGGCCCGCTTTTTGCGGCTCTACACAGCCCATCAGGCAGTAATCACGGGCATCTTCGATGGATACGCCTTTTGCCAGCATCATTTTGATGTGGGTATCATCAAAATGACAGGCCGGGAAGCCCATACCGGAACGGATGACATCCACAATTTTTTTCATATATTTCTGCGGCGACTGGTTGTGAATACGGCAGGCCAGAGACGGCTGATAAATTTTCACATGACGTACTGCATCCATCAGCAGATAGGTTAAATCGTTGGTGGCATCTTTGCCTTCGCGAGTCACACCGCCAACGCACATGTTAACGAACGGCTGGTACCCTGCAAAGAATTTGGAGCCGCCTTCGCTGGTAATCCACATCATTTCCGACATTTTAATCAGCATACAGCCAGCCAGTTCAAAGGCCTGGTAATCGTTCAGGCGGCCAGCCTCTTTGTCGGCTTTATAGAATGGATACATATACTGGTCCACACGGCCGATGGACATCCCGGTCTGGTTTTCTTCCACCACCAGCAGAGATTCCACCGTCCACACTGCCTGGATGGCTTCCCAGAAGGTTTCCGGTTTGTGAGCCGGTACGCGGGCATTGATTTCAGAAATTTTGTACAGCTCCGCTTTTCTCTGCGGACTGGTTTCTTTTGCGGCCAGTTCCGCTGCGTACTGCGACAGACGGCGCGCATAAATCATAACGCCTTCGGTTGTATCGATAACCGATTTATAAAAATAGATTTTTTCAATATCATCCGGATTGCCGTAATCCAGCTGTTCCAGATACGCTTTCGCCTCATTCTGGATATCCAGCATGCCTTTTTTCATCAGAATCACATCGTAACCCGGGTTGGAGTCCCCGCCGCCGTTCAGTGCATGATAGGAGCAGTCAGATACAAAAGATTCGCCGGACAGTTCCCACATGCCAGCTTCGCGAAACTGGTCTTCACAGTATTCATCTACAGATTTGCCTTTCCAGTAAGGGAACAGTTCCTCCCGCATAATGCGCTTGTCTTCTTCGGAGATATAGAACGGGTCCTGCGGACGGGTGCCGATGGTATCGATTTCATCTTCCATCCATCTCCACGCTAAATCAGGCGAGAAAGCACCGGCGCGAGGCGCACCGCACGGATGGCCTACAATCAGTTCGTCATCCTGAATCACCAGCGGTGCTGTTTCGCAGCAGTAGCGGAAACATTTGGCACGCAGCATTACCTTCGGCATGCCAGGATTTTCTTTTGCAATTTTGGTGATGGCGCGAGCACGATAGGTGGTGATGCTCGGCACCTGTTTCATGTAATTGGCTTTCAGCCGTTTCAGACGTTCTGTCATCCCGTTCGGGATTTCTGTTTCTGTTGTTGTATATGCTGCAGATGCATTGTAAGTTTTATTCTGCTTTTCCTGTTCCAGCTCCATTGCTACCTGCTGAAAAGCCTGTAACAGTTTCTGCCGGTCTTCTGCAGACAGGTTCTGTGTTGCAGCTGCAAATTTATTGGTAAAATCAAGAAGGTTCATCATGTATTCCTCCGTCTGTACAAAATGATTATCAGAGTAACTGTTCAAATGAATACCGTGCTGTGGTATTCTTTAACATCGGGTGCGGGTTGGCAATGACTGCCGAACTGTACACCTGACCGCCCATAGCCTCCACAGCTTTGACACCGGCCTCCACTGCCGAGTTGCAGGCAGCCACATCGCCCTCGGCCAGTACGGAAATATAACCGGATGCCACGTTTTCATAGCCGACGATTTCTACATCAGCCGCTTTCCCCATCGCATCTGCGGCCTGTAAAATATACGCCAGCCCGAATATTTCAATCATACCGATGGCATTTCCCCGTTTCGCCGCAGGATGACTCTCCACTTCTTCTATCTTATGCACAGCCGCAATTTCATTCACCGCTCTAATTGGCCGCGGAATCACATTGCTGGCTGTCAGTTTGCCAATAGATGCCGCCGCCTCTGCTCCGGCCTCCATCGCCGATTTGCAGGCGGCCATATCCCCCTGCACAATCACGGTCACTAATGTGGATCCGACATTTTCATACGATACCAGCTCCACGTTTGCTGCTTTCAGCATGAAATCTGCTCCATAAATGGCCGGCACCATTCCCAGTGTTTCAATCATGCCAAGAGCTTCTCCGCCTCTTTTCTGCACAAAACCGCCTCCCTGCGTCTATTTTCCTGATTTTATTAGAAACCTTCCCCCTGCACTCTCACCATTTTACTATATCGTTAGTATAATCGATTATGATTCATCGAAACATAATCAGCTGCCTATGCCCCATATCAGAAAATCAGAGGATAAACCCATATAAAAAGGCTGTCGCCAGTAGAACCTATTCTGCTGGCGGCAGCCTTTCTTCATGCATATGCGTTACTTTTTCTTTTTATCTTTCTTCTTGAGAAAACCGTACTGTTTCTTTTTTGAACTGTTTCCGGCTTTTTTCTTTGCCTTCGCTTTGTCTTTTTCAACACGCTTTTCTTTTTTACCGTTTTCAGTATTGATTTTTTTGTAACGATCCTGTTTTTCTTTCAGCTGTTTTTTTCTGGATTTTTTCTGTTTCTGTACATTGGCAGCAAAATAATCAAACAGTTCCAACTGACTGTCTATGATGAACTCGTCTTCGCCGCGCCGCGGTTTGCGGTAATTACCGTCAACGTCCATGGTTCGCAGCTTGCGGTTGTCGCGCAGATATAAATCCAGCATCTGGTTCAGCGTGTTCTTCACACTTTCGTCCAGCACTTCCACTGCCACTTCTACACGGTATTCCATATTGCGGGTCATCCAGTCAGCAGAACCGATATACAGCTTCTGCCGCTCTTCTGTGCCAAAGGAGAAAATCCGGGAGTGTTCCAGATAACGGCCCACAATGCTGTGTACCCGGATATTATCACTGATGCCGGGGATTCCGGCCTGTAAACAGCAGATACCGCGCACCAGCAAAACAATCTCTACACCGGCCTGTGATGCCTCTATTAATTTATCAATCAGTTCCTTATGGCTCAATGAATTGGTCTTGATAATAATTTTTGCCGGTTTACCCCAGCGGGCACAGGCAATCTCGCGGTCAATCAGGTGCATCAGCGGCTGTTTCATGCAGTCCGGTGCAACTAAAAGATGATTTGACTGCTCTACAAACTGCCCCAGCGCCAGATGCTGAAAGACTTCCGCCGCCTCTCGGCCGATTTCTGCGCTGGATGTCATCAGTGATAAATCAGTGTACAGGCGGGCTGTTTTCTCGTTGTAATTGCCGGTACCGATTTGGGTGATATACTGAATCTTGCCATGTTTCCGATATGTCATCACCATCAGTTTGGTATGCACTTTATAGTGTTCCACACCGTAAATAACAGTACAGCCCGCCTCCTCCAGCTTTTTGGAGCAGTCGATGTTGTGCTGCTCGTCAAACCGGGCTCGAAGTTCCACCAGAACTAATACATCTTTTCCATTTTCTGCAGCCCGCATCAGCGCATTGACAATGCGGCTGTTGGAAGCCACCCGGTACAGTGTGATTTTAATTGAAATGACATCCGGATCGGTCGCCGCCTGTTCCAGCAAATCAATAAACGGCCGCATGCTGTGATATGGATAAGCCAGCAGCAGATCCCCGTTTTGCACAATCTGATCCATTATCGGCTGGCTATGGTCAATTCCCGGCGGCACCACTGAATACTGCGGCTCATAAAACAGTTCCGGACAGGCTTCCAGCCCGTCAAAACCGCCAAAACAGAATGACAGATCCAGCGGCGCACGCTCCACAATCAGTTCCCATTCACTGAGCTGCAGCTTGTTGCACAGATACTGCCGGATGTCTTCCTTCACCGGTCTGGAAAGCTGAAGCCGTACTGGTGCCTGTTTGCTGCGCCGTTTCAGCAGCTGTTCCATCACCAGCCGCCAGTCGATATCCTCATCATAAAGGCCCTCATCTAAATTCAGATCACCGTTGCGGGTCACGCGGAACACAAAACATTCGGCTGCTGTATCGTTAAAAATCTGAGGCATATAATGGGCAATCACATCTTCCATCAGAATAAAATAATGCTGCTGCCGGTCGGCACTGTGAAACACCAGCTTCCGCGGAACCTGAGGCGGCACTGGCACAATACCAAGATGAGGATCCTCGCCGTTCAGCTGTGCGCCGATATACAGCGCCTCATTGTTGAAAAACGGAAATGGATGCCGCGGATGAATCATTTGCGGCGAAAGCAGCGGCAGCACCTCCGCCTGAAAATACGCTGCAATCTGTTCTAACAGCCATGGTTCCGCGGTATCAAATGCCACCTGATAATACTGATACTGTTCCAACTCTTTTAAAATGCCGGCATAGGCATCTCCCAGCCGCTGCGACAGCCGGGAGACCTCCTCAAAAATCAGATCCAGCTGTTCTTCCGCATTCATACCGGTTTTTCGGTCAACGATTTCCTCATCCAGCGACAGTTCATCAAACAAAGAGCCCACTCGCACCATAAAGAATTCATCCAGATTAGACGCGAAAATACCGATAAATTTCAGACGTTCCATCAGAGGATTCAGCGGATCCTCCGCTTCCTCCAGAACTCGTTCGTTAAATTTCAGCCAGCTTTTTTCCCTGTTGATATACGGTTTCCTCTGCTCCTTCTTCTGCACTGCGCTGTTCATTTCAACCGCATCCTGTCCATCTCTGTTTCGCAGAATCAGCAGCCCCAACTCATCTAATTCATCTAATTTGTGCATCGTTTCACCTGCTTTTTTATTCATTCGCCCATCCTGTAAAATCTGCTCCAGCTTCTTTACCATATATTTTCGTCTCCCAGCATATCATTTATCAATTAAAAATAATAGATATCCGTTCCAAATTTTCTGAAGGAATTATCACTGTTCAGATGGTATACTATTTATATATATGCATCAGGGGGACTGATTATGAATACAACTCATTACTGCTATACCGGTCAGGGCCGGTTTCATCTAAAAAACTATTCCACCTGTGACACCGCAGGCTTTTCCTCGAAAGAAGAAACTCTGCCGCTACTGAAAGAGAACCAGAAGCAGATGGCCATGTTACAGGATCGGCTCTACGCGGAAAACAAAGAATCCATTCTGGTTATTTTTCAGGCGATGGACGCTGCCGGTAAAGACAGCGCCATCAAGCATGTCATCTCCGGCGTAAACCCGCAAGGCGTTTCTGTTCGAAATTTCAAACAGCCCAGTTCGGAAGAGCTAGACCACGACTATCTGTGGCGCGCCTTCCGCGCTCTGCCGGAACGGGGGAACATCGGCATTTTCAACCGCTCCTACTACGAAGATGTGCTGGTTGTAAAGGTACATGGCCTGCACAGGAATGCGCAGCTTCCAGAACGCTGTATCACGGAGCATCTCTTTGACCAGCGGTATCAGCAGATTTGTCACTTTGAGAATTACCTTCATCAGAACGGCATCCGTGTCATCAAAATTTTTCTGCATCTGTCCAGAGAGGAACAGAAAAAACGGTTCCTGAAACGCATCGACAAACCGGAGAAAAACTGGAAATTCTCCCAGTCCGACATCGAAGAGCGCGTCTTCTGGGACGATTATCAGAACGCCTATGAACAGGCCATTCAGCATACCAGCAGTAAACAGGCGCCATGGTACATTGTACCGGCTGATAAAAAATGGTTTGCCCGGCTGGTTATCTCACAAATTATCGTGGATGTTCTCAATGATATTAACCCGCAATATCCGGCACTGCCGGAGGAAACAAAACGTATGCTCCAGCAGTGCCGGGAACAGCTTCTGACTGAAGACCAGAATAGCGGGAACACAATTTCCGCTGTTGTATCTTCCGTTGAAAAAGAGCAGGATGAAATCTAATGCTCCGCCCTGTCCTGATTGCCCGGACGTCAGTGTCTTCTGCCTTCTGTTATTTTGTCATCCTGAACCACAAGCGAAGTATCTGCTGCAGATGCTTCGCTTTCTTTCAGGATGACAGTTTATTTTTACTTTTATTCCACTTTTTGCGTGACGGCGTAAAGAAAGCCTTCCCGAATCCCTTCTTTGATGATACACACCTGTTTTACACCGGTATATTCGGCCACTGTCAGGATAGCCAGAAGCCCCGGCATAATCGAACAGAGTCGTTCTGGAAATAACCGGTTGATAATCCGTACGCCGTTCAGACCCAGTTCCTGTATCGTAGCAGCCAGCTCTTTCAGCTGTGCAACTGTAATCCGGCTGCCGCCCTCCTGTTTTCCCTGTCCCTGCAGACTCTGGTAAAGTCTGGCACAGGCTCGTCCGGTGCCGCCCATCACATACAGCGTGTCCGTATCATAACGGCTGAAATCCGGACCACTCTGCAGCTCTCCGCGAACCTGTCTGCAGATAGCACTGCGTTCCTTTCCAGTCGGCAATACGCCGGACACATGATTGTTGTAGAGCCGCAGACAGCCGATTTCATAGCTGGAACTCTCCGTCAGCCGGTCATTCTCATAGTAGAACAACTGGCCGCTTCCGCCGCCAAGATCCAGCCCTAACGCTGCGGATTGTTTCAGATACTGCTTCAGGCTTATATAGTCATAAAATGCCTCCTCCTTCCCGGAAATTACAACAATCTCCGCACCAGTCTGCGTTTTCACCTGTTCCAGCACCTCATTGCCGTTTTCCAGTGCTCGCAGTGCTGATGTGCCAAAATAAATCACTTTTTCACACGGAAGTGCCTGGAATATGCGGCCCAGATGCTCCACTGCCTGACAGAGCCGGTCAATACCGTCCCTGGTCAGCCGGCGATTTTCCACATAGCTGACCAGTTCCGCATATTCTTTTTCCGATAAAATCTTTTTCCATTTCTGACTGTCCTGTTCATACACCACTGCATGAATCGTATTGGATCCAATATCCATTAATCCGTAACGCATACTTTTCGCCGTCCTGTCTTTTCAAAATTCTGTAACAGCATGATTATACCGCACCCGGTTTTACAGTGCCGGTTTCTTTCTGGTGTTCCAGTACAAAAACTGCAATATGTGCACAGCAGTCGCCAATTCTTTCCAGATTGTGCAGAATCTCTGTATAAACAACCGTCATTTCCGGTGTACATACCCCTTCATTTAAACGACTCAGATGTTTTTTGCGCAGACGATGTTCCAGCTGATTTACTTGTTTTTCAATTTCTAATATCTTAATTGCTGCTTTTGCATCGTTATTTTTCAGCACATCCGTTACTTTGTCTACCATACTTTCCACCAGTTCGAAGGATTCGCCCAGTTCATCCAGTGCCATATTGGAGAAACTCTGCTGTTTTTCCACTTTCGATTTAATTTTGTGGGCAATACTTGCACAGCTGTCGCTGATACGTTCCACATTGCTTGCCACTTCCATCAGCCCGGCCAGACGAACACTCTGTACTTCATTCATATAACCGGTTGTAAACAGGCTGGACATATACCGCACCAGTTTTTCCTGAATTATATCAATGTCATCTTCCATCGCTACAACAGCTGCATTGGCTTCCATGTCATCGTGCAGTACCGTTTTGCGGGTATTCGTCAGTATTTCCAGTGTTCTTTCGCTGATACCGCCGATTTCCTGCATCACCAGATGCAGTGCAAATTCCGGCTGATCCTGCAGGCCTTCTCTGATATAGCGCAGTTCATGTTTCTGTATTTTAAAGTCTTCTGCCGTATCAGGAATCAGCGTAGTAACAATTTTCACCATCAGAGGCAGCAGCGGAATCCAGATTAAGGTATTGGTAATATTAAATGCGGTATGTGCGTTTGCAATCTGACGGGAGATAACATCAATCTCGGCACCGGTCGGTGAAATCATCTGTACAAAGGCCGCAAACTGCGGAACAAACCAGATGAAAACCAGCGAACCGGAAATATTGAAGATACTGTGTGATAATGCAGTACGCTTTGCATTTTTTGACTGCCCGATACTTGCCAGAAGTGCTGTTATCGTAGTGCCAATGTTGTCCCCGAACAGAATCGGAATCGCGCCTTCCAGGCCAATGATACTGCTCACACCGTCCGGGCCTGCAGTGGAGGCAAAATTCTGCAATACCGCAATGGTAGCACTGCTGCTCTGTACCACAACAGTCATCAGCGTACCAACCAGCACCCCCAATACCGGAACGTCCGCCACCTGTTCAATCAGTGCCACAAAGAACGGACTGGATGCCAGCGGCTTCATCACATCCCCCATGGAATCGATACCCAGGAACAGCAGACCAAAAGCAAAAATTGTTTCCCCGATATATTTGATATTCTCTTTTTTTGCGAAGAAGTAAATCGCAAAACCGATAAAAATAATCGGCCAGATATAGTCACTGATTTTAAATGCAATCAGCTGCGCTGTCATAGTGGTACCAATGTTGGCGCCAAAGATGATAGAAATCGCCTGCGGCAGTTTTAACAGCCCTGCACTTACGAATCCGATAGCCATAACGGTGGTGGCACTGCTGCTCTGCAGCACCGCTGTTACAATGGCGCCAGCCAGCACACCGGTCACCGCATTTCTGGTTAACAGGCCCAGGATGCTGCGCATTTTTTCGCCGGCCACCTTCTGCAGCCCTTCACTCATCATGTTCATCCCAAACAGGAAAACTGCCAGCCCGCCCAGCAATCCGAATATCGTACTTACAATCTCGTTACTCATGTTCATCCTCCAGATTTTACAAAGATTCTTGTCTTATTTTTCCGAACTTTTGTTGCTACCTGAAATTATGGAGGAACAATGTAAAATTTATTCGCCGTTTTATGTAAAATCTATGTAAAGCATGATTTATTTTTCTGATGATAAAGATAGCGCCAATAGTAGATAAAAGCCGGTTCAGATGACTCCGACCCGGCTTTTATCTCGTTCACGATTCTTTTGCACTGTGTTTGACCAGTTTCCAGAACCGTTTGTGTTTCTGCAGAAATTCCAGTTCAGGATCCTGTAACGCATAATTACGGTTTTCATCGTCCAGCTGAATGGCTTTTTCCAGCGCCAGCAGGCCGCGCATGGCCTCGCCCATCAGCGAATAGGTACATGCTGCGTTGTACCACAAATCAGCGTTGGCTGCATCCATCTGCAGTGCTTTTTCATGGCAGAATACCGCATCGGCAAAATCCTGCTGCTCTGCCAGCTCGATACCGATGTTGGAGTACAGATAATAGTTGTCCGGCTCCTGTATCAGCCCCATAAAATAAATGTGAATGGCCTGATCTGCCATGCCAATGCCTGACAGTTCCACAGCAATGGCTATCATCTCCTGCACGCTGGTAGCCTGCTGCAGCGCTTTGCAGAAATACTGCGCCGCTTCATCGATTTTATCCATGCCCGCCAGCACCTGCCCCAAACAATACAGGGCATCAATGTAATGCGGTTTCAGCGCCAGGCAGTGCCTGTAATAACGCTCTGCCCCCTCGTCGCTGCCCATCTCCCGCATGGTGTTTGCCAGCTCATAGTATAAATCGCTGCTGTCCGGTTTTAAAATCAGCCCCTGCACAAACGCATCGGCCGCCTGGCCGTACTGCTGCTGCTGGCGATACCACAGCCCCATCACAAAGCAGATTTCTGCGTCCAGCTGCTGCTCCTGTTTCATTTTTTCATAAAATCGATCCGCCTGAGGAAAATCATTATTCTGTACCAGCCGCTCCCAGTGGAGGTAAGCCAGTGTTTTTTCTTCTGCCATCGTCATCAACCTTTATTCAAAGTTTTCCGATGCTCCGGTCAGGCACAGATTTCCTGCTTCCGGGCATCTGCAATCTGGCTGATGGTTTTCTGCTGCAGTGCACCATCTTCATAAATCCACACTTCTGCTGTATCGTCAGCCATACTGTCTATTTTAGCAAATGCAGGTTCATATTGCAAATGTTTCAGCGCCCATACTGCAGTCCCGCGCAGTTCTCCGTCTTCGTGATCTAAAAATTTCATAATCCGGCTCATAAACGGCTCTATTTCGCTCAGATAATCGCTGCCCAGATAACCGACAGACCACAGCACACCCAGATGACACATCGGGCTGTCCAGACCGTTGGTAATCATAATTTTAACAAACTCCCGGTAATGCTGCGGGCAGGCTTTGATCACCGCTGCCATCATTTCCGGCGCAGCCCACGGCACGTTGCCGCTCTCATCAGCCATCGCCCACACAGCACGGCGAATCACATTGCGATAAATTTCCTCATTGGCATCGGCATATTCCGCTGCCAGCTTCTCCAGCGCCGAGATGGCATGCCAGCGCTGCACATTGCGGTAATCGCCCCAGATATTCATCTGCACATAGCGCAGTGCCCGGGCATTATTCTCACGCCCCGCCTTCACAATCGCCTCGTAGTTCTGTTCATGAATATATTCTGTAATTAATTTTTTATAATCCACTCTCATCAGAAAAACCTCCCCGCTTTCTCTTTCTTGTAATAGATATACCCCATCTGCAAAAAAGAGAAACCGCAAAGTTCACAGAATCCTTTATTTTTCTGTTTGCACTGGAAGGAAACTACTGTTTCTTATTGAATAATTACCAGTATCTGTAATCCCAGCAATAAACATATCATTAATACGTATGTTATACGTTTTTATTGTTGTGTTATTACAGAAATTTACGTATAATATTACAGGAGGCATTCTATGAAACGGCAGAAATTTTTGAAACTGTTAAAGCGCAACGGCTGGTATTTACTGCGAAATGGTGCGAGCCATGATATCTACACGGATGGCACCAGTATAGAACCTGTTCCCAGGCACGCAGAATTAAACGAGATGCTGGCAGAAGCCATTATAAAACGAAGAAATCTGAAGTAATGCTGTCATAACGTGAGGAGTGATGATGATGAAATATGTATATCCGGTTATTTTTACCCCCTGCTCTGCCGGCTATCTGGTTACAGTTCCCGATTTAGACATCAACACACAGGGAGCTACGCTGCCGGAAGCCATCGAAATGGCGCGGGATGCCATCTGTCTGTGGGGTATCACGCAGGAAGATCTGGGAAATCCAATCCCCGAACCTTCTGTTCTGATGCCTGAGCATGCGGAGCATGAAATCTGTTCTCTGGTGGATGCTGATTTTACAGCCTACCGCAGAGCCAACGAAAACAAAGCAGTCAAAAAGACGTTGAGTATTCCTTCCTGGCTGAATGTAGAAGCGGAAAAAGCCGGTATAAACTTTTCCCGGGTTTTACAGGAAGCATTAATGCAAAAATTAAATCTGTCCCGATAACAAAAAAGCAGAACCGCCGCATAGGATTGATGCAGCAGTTCTGCTCTTATTTTTGTTCAGGCGGCCCTGACAGACTGTTAACCGTTGATTTTGTCTAATTCAAATGCATCGTGCAACGCCTGCATTGCTCTTTTTGGTGTATCATTATCTTTATCAATAATGCAGGATACTTTGATTTCGGATGTACTGATCATATGAATATTGATTTCATTTTCAGCCAGTACGGAAAACATTTTTGCAGCAACGCCGGTGGAGCTTACCATCCCTGCACCAACGATGGATACTTTTGCAACGTTGGTAGAGGAGACAATATCGGACATGCCCATTTCTGTTTTCAGGTCGTTTAATACTTCCAGCGCATTGTCTACTTCGTCCAGCGGAACAGTGAACGCGATGTCGTTCAGTTCGTTACGCATAGCGCTCTGTACAATCATATCCACGTTCACATTTGCATCTGCCAGAGCCTGGAACACTTTTGTTGCGGATCCAGGTTTATCCTCCAGGTCAAAAATACCGATTTTTGCTACTTTCTGGTCGCAGGCTACCCCTGTTACCACAAATTCTTTTTCTAACTGATCTCTATTTACCACAAAGGTTCCCTCCTTGGATGTATCAAAACTAGAACGTACGCTTAATTTTACGCCGTGAATTTTTGCGATTTCTACAGAACGAGGATGCAGTACTTTTGCACCCAGGCTGGCCAGCTCCAGCATTTCATCGTGGGTAATCATAGCCAGCTTCTGTGTTTTTTCCACCATACGCGGGTCGGCTGTGTAAACGCCGTCTACGTCGGTATAGATTTCACACAAGTCTGCACCAGTGGCCGCTGCAACAGCTACGGCTGTTGTGTCGGAACCGCCGCGGCCCAGTGTGGTGATTTCGCCTTCCTCGGTAATACCCTGGAAGCCTGCAACAATGATAACTTTGCCTGCATCCAGCTCTTTGCGGATTTTATCGGTTTTAATGTAGTTGATTCTTGCTTTCATGTGGGCATCGGTGGTCATAATGCCCATCTGGCTCCCTGTCATCGATACAGAAGGAATGCCCAGATCGTTCAGCGCCATTGCCAGCAATGCAATGGAAATCTGTTCCCCGGTGGATAACAGCACATCCATTTCTCTGGTTGGCGGACGTTTCTCAAACTTTTTGGTCATTTCAATCAGTTTGTCGGTCACGCCGCCCGGTGCAGACACGGTGATAATCATATCGTGCCCTGCATCACGGAAGCTTTTAATATGCTGTGCCACATGTTTTACGCGGTCCACATCTTTTACAGAAGTGCCGCCATATTTTTGTACAATCAGTGCCATGTTCTTCTCTCCTATTCGTCAATCATCTCTGCACCTTTGCTGACTGGATGCAGTGCAGTGATTTTCGCAGTCACGCCCTGTTCCTGCAGGAAATCAGCCAGCGGAGAGAAATCCTTCTCGCCGTCGCTGACCAGCAGAATGGTCGGCCCTGCTCCGCTGATGGTCACATTCAGCGCCCCCAGTGCTTTCGCCTGCGGGATTAATTCTTCCATGCCTTTGATTAACGGCATGCGGTACGGCTGATGGAGCTTATCGTCCATCGCCAGTGCCAGCTGCTGCAAATCGCCAGTGTGCATGGCATCTACCAGCAATGCCATGCGTCCGATGTTAAACACAGCATCTTTCATGGAAAGTTCTTTTGGCAAAACCTCCCGCGCCTCTCTGGTTGCCAGCGGATAATCCGGAATGATTACCGTGCAGTGCAGATTGGAAGGCGGTGTAATTTTACGAAAGAACACTCTGCCGTTTTCGTCTAACCCGCTGATAACAACACCGCCCAGCAGCGCCGGTGCAATATTATCCGGATGTCCTTCAAACTGCAGTGCCACATTTAACAGCTCTGTATCGCTGAGCGGATTGCCCAACACATCATTGGCCACTTTCACACCGCCGATTAACGCGGCAGAACTGCTGCCCAGCCCCCTTGAATACGGCACGTTGTTCTCAAAGTGCATCTGAATGCCTGCCACTGGTTTCTGCACATAATCAAATACAGCGGCGTAGGCTTTATAAATCAGATTATTCTTACTTAAATCAATACTGCCAGCCTCGCCGGCAGAGGTTAATTCACAATAATCGATTTCATCGACTGGTTCAAAGTCAATATAATTGTAAAAATCAAAGGCCATGCCAATACAGTCAAAGCCCGGTCCCATGTTGGCTGTGGTAGCCGGAATCCGAATCCGTTTCACAGAAAATCCGCCCCTTCTATATTATACAGAATATACACGGATGACTGCAGAGATTTCTTTCAGAATCGGCATCTGTTTCAGTGCATCTACCGCAGCGCGGAAATCTTTTTCCAGCACGTTTTCTGTAATCAGCACCAGTTCCGCTTCCTCTCCCTGCACATTTTTCTGAACAAACTGTGCAATGCTCACGTTGCTTTCCCCAAACACACCGGCGATGTTTGCCAGCACACCCGGCCGGTTCTGCGCCTGCATACGGATAAAATAACTGCTGCTGCATTCATCAATGGATTTGATTGGAATTTCTTTGTAGCAGGTACAGCGAATACGGCCTTTGCAGTTGTACTGAATATTGCGGGCAATATCCATCACATCGCCCACAACAGCACTTGCAGTCGGCATTTCACCGGCACCGCGGCCATAGAACATGACGTCATCCACAGCATCGCCGTGTACAAACACAGCGTTGAAGGAATCATTCACGGTTGCCAGCGGATGACTGCTTGGAATCAGCATCGGATGTACACGCACTTCAATACCGTCATGTTCGCTGTGGCGCGCCACCCCTAACAGTTTAATGGTATATCCCATTTCAGCCGCGTAGGCAATATCCTCTGCCGTCAGTTTTGTAATCCCTTCCACGTAAACATCATCCAGCACCACACGGGAATTGAATGCGATGGAAGCCATGATGGCAACTTTACGGGCTGCATCCAGCCCTTCGATATCAGCTGTCGGGTCAGCTTCCGCATAGCCCAGCTCCGTTGCTTTTGCCAGTGCTTCCTGGAATGTCATGCCTTCCAGTGTCATCTTAGTCAGAATATAGTTGGTGGTACCGTTCACGATACCCATCACTTCGCTGATATTGTTGGCAGCCAGACACTGTTTTAACGGGCGGATGATTGGAATGGCACCTGCAACCGCTGCTTCAAACAGAAAATCACAGCCGTTGGCAGCTGCAGCATCCAGCAGTTCCTTGCCGTGTACTGCTACCAGATCTTTGTTGGCAGTTGCAACACTCTTGCCGCTGTTCAGGGCAGCCAGAATGCATTTTTTCGCAAAATCGATACCGCCCATTACTTCCACTACGATATCGATTTCCGCATCGTTTACGATATCTTCATAATTGCTTACAATTTCAATGCCTTCCCGCACTTTTGCCTGTGCAGCAGGCACTTCATCAGCGCGCACCAGAATTTTCTTG
Source organism: Peptococcaceae bacterium (assembly GCA_017547685.1). GTDB lineage: Bacteria > Bacillota > Peptococcia > Peptococcales > Peptococcaceae > UBA7185. The sequence goes on along the minus strand of JAFYPD010000095.1, from coordinate 5,356 downwards.
ATTTCCAGCCGGGAACCGATTTTGTGCGGGAACTCCGCTTTCTGATTTTCAATCACTTTATACACGCCGGTACCTACAGTACCCAGACCCATTAAACCGACTTTTAACACTTTTTCTTCCACGTTAGCAGCCTCCTTAGCTTTGTCCTACAATTTCAACATGCAATACACCGCTGAGCTGTTCCATAATTTCAATTACGGTTTCCAGACTCTGCTCCATCTGCGCTGTTTCAAAGGCGATGGTGGCGATGGCAACATTCTGAATCGGGATTCCCTGATTGATGGTCAGAATGTTACAGTTGGCACGGGCAATAGTATTGATACAGTTGGATAAAATCCCGGCCTTGTTGTCCATCGAAATCTGTAAAGTGATAATTTTTGCTTTTGTCGCCTCGTAAAACGGAAATACCCCGTCACGATACTTATAAAACGCGCTGCGGCTCAGCCCCACTTCCTCCACCGCATCATTTACGGTCATGTCTTTGTGTTTAGCCAGCAGTTCTTTGATTCTTGCCGTTTTCAAGATTGCTTCCGGCAGAATTCCTTCGTCTACAATGTAGAACTTCCCTTTTTCTTTGTTCATCTCAGGCATGTTTTTGTACTCTCCCGGTGGATAAATTTCCTTGCATGGATGACATTATATGCCTTAATCACCGCTTTGTCAATGCATAAATACACCACAGAAAGACAAAATCAAAAAAAGTCCATAAAAGTATTTTTTATATCTGTATATCGCTGTTCTCGTGAAATTAAAATCATGCCGTCAGCCGTGCAATTCGGGGAAATACGGAGAAATTACAGCTTGACAGCATATTTTTCTGATAGTATGATTTTTACAGAATATTTATGATAAAAACAGTGATGTTTACGATAAAGTGAGGTACTGGAAAATGGCAAACGATCATGGCGAACAGATAAGAATTGTACAGGAAACCGTAGCCGGCAAGGAAATCACCTTTGCCCATGTGATGGGCGGCCCGGCTCCGATTATTTATCAGAAACTGGGGCTGAACCCGCAGCTGGATTACAGCGCATCGGCAATCGGCATTATGAACATGACGCCGCCCGAATCGGCAGTCATCGCATCGGATATTGCAGTGAAAAGCGGCAATATCTATCTTGGCTTTGCCGACCGCTTCACCGGAACCCTGATTATCACCGGCGATATCTCGGAAGTCACCTCTGCGCTGACCGAGGTTGTGAATTATTTCCGCGATGAGATGGGCTATGTAGTCTGCAGCATTACAAAACGATAGGAAGTGCAGCCATGGCGCGTATATCAAAAGAAGAACTTCTGGAAAAGATGTTCCATGATAACTATGAACAGCTCAAATCCAAAAAGCTGCGCATGACCCGCGTACGAGTGCCCGGCAAGGAAGTCTGCATGGCGCACATTCTCACCCCGGCCAGCCCGCAGATTTATCAGAATCTGGGGCTGCACATCGGCGTGCACGAAGGCGAAGACCACACCGGCGAATCCATCGGGCTGGTACGCGTGACACCGTGGGAATCAGTTGTGATTGCCGCTGATGTGGCCGCCAAAAGCGCCGATATTCAGATTGGCTTTATGGACCGGTTCTGCGGCTCGCTGATTATCACCGGCGCACTGGCCGATGTGGAGACTGCCGTAAAAGAAGTCATCCGGTTCATGGATGAAGTGATGGGCTTCCGGCCCTGCGAAATCCATAAGAGTTAACAGACAGGGGATACAATCGACATGAAAAAATTATTTCTGATGGGCAGAAGTGAAGCAGGAAAAACCTCGCTGACGCAGGCACTAAAAGGGGAAGACCTGCATTACGAAAAAACCCAGTATGTCAATACCGCTGCCGATACCATCGATTCGCCCGGCGAATATGCCGAATCCAAAGTCTGCGGCGTAGGCCTTGCCTGCTTCTCTTTTGAGGCCGATGTGGTTGCCATTGTACAGGCGGCCGATGAACCGTTCAGCCTGTTCGGGGCAAACTGCCGCTCCTTTATCCTGCGCCCGCTTATCGGCATTATCACCAAGGTGGATTCCCCCTATGCCAATATCCCCATGGTGCGGCAATGGCTGATGAACGCCGGCTGCGAACGTATTTTTATGATCAACAACGTAACCCGCGAAGGCATCGACGAGCTGATGGCATATCTGGCCGAAGACCCGCCGCAGATTACCTGGGAACAGGCCAGATTCAAACAGAGCCTGGGCCTGAACGACTGGGACCCGCTGCCGGAAGGCGTGGAGTATCCGGAACATATCAGATAAAAAGAAACCACTGCTGCGGGATGCACTGGCACAGACATAAAAAAAACAATAATATAACCCGTCGTTGTAAAAAACTACAAACGACGGGTTTTTTGATTCCCTGGAGCCAGATATTAATTTTTAAAACCAACTGCACACTTCTATCGGGAATGATCACTTTGATATTGCACTGTCGGTTCCTGCACTTCTTCTGCCCTGCTTAAAATCACCGGCTTATACTTTTCCATCAGCTGCTTACTGATTCGAGCTCCGGCAGCCTTTCGTGCCTGTAAATCTTTTGACCATTCCACCGCTGCCTGACACTGCGCAGCACTTTCACTTAAAATACTATCTTTACACATTGGTTCAGACACCTCCTAACGGTCTTCGTAAATGATACGTGCGGTATAACAGTTTTTCAGAAAATAACCTGCCGCCTCTTGGTACCCTTGCAAATTATTTGCTCGGCAATGCAATTCAACTGCCTTATTATACAAATCTATTCCCAAATTTCGATTATAGTTTTTCTGCTTTACAATATATGATACGCTGCCAAGATTCGTAACAATAACCATCATTTTTACACTGTCATGCTGAAGGAAAAAACGCACATCTGAAAGAGAAATCTTCGATAAAGACGGATGATTATGTAACGAAATAACAACACAATCAAACGAAGTATGAATTAAATGGCACGCAACCGCACTATCTTCTGGATTTACAGAATGCTCATCACCTAATGCAACTCCCATATACTCCATATTTCTCGCCACCAGCGATTCACTGGCAAGGCTGTATGTGATTGCCACTTCATTCGAGTTATTTATTCTGTTCCTTCGATATCTTTAATACTTCCTGTGCAAGATTACGAAGCATGGGATACTCTTTCTCCGGTATCTCACGATAGGAAATCATCGGTACCTTTTTAATTGCTTCATCTGTAATCATAATTTTATGGTCACGCTTACGAGCCATCTCCAAATCCTGCATATACTCAGTGGCATTCAAAACTCGTCGCCCCCCTTGGAAAACACCATTCTCTGTCTTTTCAACTTAATCTTAGCATAACAAAAGCTGTTTTACAAGAGCAATACCATATTCTCCCTAATCTTCATACAATCTTCACATTTGCGCCCTTTCTTTTTCATACATTCTGTGTTATACTCCTGTACACTTTACAGTTTTACCAGATAATACTACCCATTGAAGAAAGGACCGATTTTTATGACCCAGCCACCCGCCGAACAGCCTGCAGATTCCCGTCTGCCGCAAACCATCACTTTTTACAGCCCTGTGCAGGATGCGGAGCAGCCGAAAAACGAAATCAGCATACCGGTGGGCAAAGACTACCCGCCCAACGATGCCGGCAATGCAAAGCGCTTTTTAGATATCTGCAGCGGCGGCGTGCGGTATGTACCTGCCGAGAAACAGTGGTATTATTTTGACGGTTCCCGCTGGATCGCGGATACCATGTGCATGGTGCAGCAGCTCGCCAGTGCAGCACTGTCATTTTCCTATCAGGCAGAGGCGGACTATCTGAAAGAACAGGGCAATTACAAAGCCCTGCCCCAGACCGAAAAGCAAAGCCTGCGGGCGGGAAATATCAGCAGCCTGCAAAACTGCCTGAACATGGCCGCCCTCTCCGCCGCCATCAGCCCTGATAAATTTGATGCCGACCCGTACTGGTTCCACGCAAAAAATGGCGCAATCAATATGAAAACTTACGACGTACTTTTATACCATGATAAACGGCAGTTTTTCACCAGAACCGCCGGTGCCTCACTGACCCCGGAGGGCCTCAGCAAGGATGCCGGCAGCCCCCAATGCCCGCGCTGGATTCAGTTTGTAAAAGAATGCTGCGGCTATGACGAGGAACTGTACAACTATCTGCAGCGGGCGGCCGGATATTCCATTTTAACAGGCGATATCCGCGAGCAGAAGGTGTTCTGCCTGTTAGGGGCCGGACGCAACGGCAAATCGCTGTTTATCAACACACTGGCCAGAGTGGCCGGCGACTATGCCGCGAAAATCGAGGCATCGGTGCTGTGTGTGAATCGCTTCGGCGACAAAGACAGCGAAATGAGCAAAGAGCTGTTTCGTATCCGGGGCAGCCGGTTTGTATATTCCAACGAATTCGGCCGCAGCAGCACCTTAAATGAGAACTTTGTAAAAACCATTACCGACGGCGGGCACATCGTATGCCGCACCCTGTATAAAGAAAGCATCGAGTACACGCCAACCTGCACCCTGTGGTTTTCCACCAACCATATGCCGGCGCTGCAGGCCATGGACGAGGGCATTCGGCGGCGCATTGTGGTAATCCCGTTTCGCAATACGCTCACCGAGGATGCCATTGACCGCGGCCTGCCCGAAAAGCTGCTGGAAGAAGCCGATGCCATTCTCTGCTGGCTCGTCCAGGGCTATTACCGCTACACCGTGCACAGCCTCAAGCCGCCGGCCGCAGTCACGCAGGCCACCGCCTGCTACTTTGAAGAACAGGATATGTATCAGGTGTTCCTGAACGAACACTATATCCCCGATGCCGACGGCAAAGTGTATGCCAAAAGCATTTATCAGACGTATCAGCACTGGTGTGCCGAAAACGGAGAAAAACCGGTGAGCAGTATCCGGCTTGGCAAAGAACTGCAGCGGCTGGGAATCAACCGCAAAAAAGATATGCATGGTCTTTTCTATTATCTGCAGGAAAAGCCACATGACGAAATTACAGAATCCCATGACGAAAACATGACGACTTTATGACAAGAATTTCGCTTAACCATAGGATTTATGACAACATGACCATTTTTCTCCGGAAACTTTTCTAAAATGAAATAAACTATAAAAAGTTTAGAAAATACCGTCATAGTTGTCATGTCGTCATAGTCTAATCATATTTGAGAGAAAAAGATCACATTACAACATAGAAAACATAATAAACGTAAATTGCAATAATAAGTTGAACATTGATAACTGAAAATCCATATTAGGCTGTATGCAGGGAGTAGATGCTGTCGAGTTCGTCTTCAAAGACTTCATCGGGTGTGCGGTAGCCGAGAATCTTACGAGGCAAGTTGTTGCACCAGAGCTCGATGTTTGATATCTCATCGATATCAAAATCACTGATTCTCTT
>JAFYPD010000094.1 GCA_017547685.1 Peptococcaceae bacterium | reverse complement strand
TTTTCAGTGTATGTCAAGGACAAGGCCGCCAAAGGCGGTGCGAAGCATCTTTTACATACACTCGAGACGTCGGTATGATCCAGGCAACAATCCAATGAATTTTTTAGCCATATATGTTACAAAAATGCTTGACCACAACAACCCTGATTCAGCATCAGGTCAATTGCGTGACCGCCGACTGTCATATAATAGATGGAACAGCCAAATGTGGTTGTTAACAGCATGTTTAATACGATGGAACGAATGGTACGGCCACGGGAAATACGAGCTACAAACAGACCCATATACATAGCCCATGCAAACCACCATGCCCAGTAGAATACGGTCCAGTCCTGAGGGAACCCGCTCTTCGCAATTGGATCAGTATACATACTCATACGGAAGAAATCACGAACTAAAATCCCCAGGCTATCTACATAGTTGGACAGATAGAAACCGGTAGAACCTAAAAAGAACACAACTGCCAGTAATATGAAGATAAAGTACATGTTGAGGTCAGAAATTTTAGATAAACCGGAATATAACCCTTTGTAACAGCTGTAACCGAACAGGCAGCCGAATGCCGCAACAAATACCAGGTCAATTGCCAGAGTACGTTCAATGCCCAGCCAATCTGCACCCAGGTTACAAATCATTGGCAGGAAGGTTGCCAGTGTGGTACCTACACCACCAACCATACCGATGATAACAATAGCGTCGATAATACGACCGATAATGCCGTCCGACGCTTTTGCCCCGATGACATCACGGCAGGCATAGCTTGGATATAAGTATGGTTTTTTTCTAACGTAAGTCATGTACCCAAAACCGATTGCAGGAATTACAAACATTGCCCAGGCACTAATCCCCCAGTGGAAAATACCGTAAGCTTCGCCGTATGGTGCAACTGCTGCAGACAGCGGTTCCAGACCAAACGGCGGATAATTCAGGTAGTAAACCGGTTCCAAAATCCCCCAGTAAATCAGACCGGCACCGGAACCACCGCAGAAGAGCATAGCAAACCAGGTGAAAGTGGAGAATTCCGGTTTTTCATCCGGACCGCCAAGCTTAATATTCCCATACTTGCTGAAAATCAGGTAAACTGAAAATAATACACAACCAACAACAGCCAGTTCCCAGATCCAGTCAGTTGTATAGGTAATAAAATGCATTAATGTTTTTGTCAAGTCCTGCAGAGAAGACTGAAAAATAATCATAGGACCATAGAAACAAGCAAGAACAACTGCCGACAAACCCAGTACAAACTTATTAATTTTTGCATAAGACGATTTCCGCTGTGGCTGCTTTTCTTTCGTAGCCATAGATTTCACTCCTTTAATACTGTTACCTGAAGGCACATTCGTCAATGATGTTCAGGTTTTTGTTTTTTTATAAATCCAATGCATCGATTTTATTAATTCAAATTATATAAGGAATTCTTGTACCGAGAAACAAACAATATGTTATATGGGGTATCAGAAAAGAATATAATGCATACATTATTTTTATAGAATCAATAAATGGATAGTAATAGAATAGAAAATTTTTCAAAATACAAAAGACGCAGTATTCCAATAAAACATGTTTCTGCTTCATTGAAATACTGCGTCTTTGTATTCTTGTTGTACAGTTTCTATTATTTTCTTAATAATGTATCTTTTTCTATGACATTCTGCAAAACATCCAGAAAAATTCTGTCAATCTGATTCAGTTTATATTTTGTACTTTCCACAAGCCCAACCTCAATTTCAACCAGTGCATCCGAAATCGGGATAGCACGAATCAGGCCGTTCTGCAGATAAAAATCATCTCTGGACATAAACTTCGGAAAAAATGCCACATAATCATCCTGTGCAATCATTCGCTTCAGCGACTCGTTATCGTCTGTTCGAAATACAACATTCGGCTGATTATTTTTCCCCAGCAGCCCTGTCAAGCCTCCATTATTGCGCACAAATTCCTCACGATAAGCAATATACGGCTGTTTCAGCATTTCCTCCAAGGTGATGGATTCTGCTTCCCAGAACGGCGAAAAAGGACCAATATACAAAATATATTCATCCCGAAACAGCGGCGTATATTGCAAATCCATGCTGTCTTCCAGCCCTTCATGATAAATCAGCAGGCCGACAGAAGAAATACCGGAAGAAACATTATGTGCCACCTGCGTACTCTCGCCCGTTGTAATGGAAAGCATAACATCCTGTTCCAGTTCTTTCAGTTTTAAAACCGTTTTAGGAATGATTCTGTCACAAATGCATGGAATGCTCGATACATTTACAGTTCCTTTCTGGCCATGCTGGCTGGCAACAGATTCAATTTCACGCATGGTATCAAAAATAATCTTGGATTTCTCCAGAATCATTTCCCCGATTTCCGTAGGTGCTACCCCTTTGCTGGTTCGACGCAACAATTCAACGCCCAGTTCTTTTTCCAGTTTATTGATAGCACCGCTCAGGGAGGGCTGCGAAATAAAGTTTTTTTCAGCGGCAATCGAAATCGATTTATATTTGACGGCTTCTTTTAAATACAATAATTGCTCCACTTTCACAGATAGCATCCCCCTGTCTTTCGTTATACTATTATAATTTGCATAATTTATTATAATATAATTTACTTTTCTCGTCATGCTTTTCTTTGCAGGTTTCGTGCTATATGCTATCGTAAATTTTTAGTATCCCATATAATATTTTAACTGTACAAGAATATCATTCTGTTTATTATAATAATCACAGAATTTCATAACAAGGAGCGATTTCATAATGAAAAGACAAGCTTTTACAAACAAACTGTTGGTATTAGGTGTTGACGGTATGGACCCTCGCATCAGCAAACGTCTGATGGACGAAGGCAGAATGCCAAATCTGAAAGCATTCCGCGAAAAAGGTTCCACCCGTGATGATATGGTGCTGCTGGGCGCAATTCCTACCATTACTCCTCCATGCTGGACTACTCTGGCTACCGGTGCTTACCCTGGCACCCATGGTATCACCTGCTACTGGAGACAGTCTCCGGAAAGTCTGGATGCTGTTGTTTACAACATGGACTCCAGAAACTGTACTGCGGAACAGATGTGGAATGTTACCACCGAAGCAGGCCTGAAAACATTAGTATGGCACTGGCCTGGTTCCTCCTGGCCTCCAACCTCCAGCAGCGAACTGTTAAGCGTTGTTGACGGTACACAGCCTGGTTCTGTAAACATGGGCGTTGCACAGATGGACTGGGAAAAAATCATCGTTGCGACTCCAGACATCGACTCCGTAAAATATGCACCACGTGTTGAAAAAGCTGCCGGCGTTGGCTGCATCATGACCGATATTGAAGATATGGTAGTTGGCGACAACGACGACGAAATGATGGAACTGTGGTGGGGCGACGAAGCTCGTAAAGGCGGCGAAATCCGTACTTATGTAACCTGCCTGGACGATACCGAAATGATGATTGGTGCAAAAGTTGCATACGATATCATCAACTCCCCTCTGAAAGATGCTGAAAAATGGGCTGATGCTCCGGAGGGCGCAAAAGAATTCACTATCCTGACCTCCGGCGGTGTCATGAGACGTCCTGCTTTAATCCTGAAAAATGAAAACGGCGAATACGACCGTGTCGCTATCTACAAAAACAAAAAAGCAACGGAACCCATCGTTGTAGTTCCAGTTGGCCAGATGGTAAGCGCTGTTGACGAAGTTACCAAAAAAGAAGAAACAAAACCTTGCTACCGTTCTTACAAACTGTTAGAACTGGACTCTAACGGCACAATGGTTCGCCTGTGGATCAGTAACGCACTGGATATTGCCAACGATATGCTGTGGCATCCTGTTGCTCTGCACAAACAAGTTATCGAAGGCGTTGGTCATGTTCCTCCTGTAAGTTTAATCGGCGGGGAAGAATCTGAACTGGTTGACAAAATCTTTGAACCATCCTGGGATGTCTACAACCAGTGGCAGGCTGACTGCTTAGAATATTTAATCAAAGAAAACAACTACGATGTAGTATTCAGCCATCTGCACAACGTAGACTGCGCTGGTCATCAGATCTGGCACTTAGGGAAAACTCTGGATCCATGGAAACACACCGATGAAGTAACCTATCAGGGCTTAATCGAACGTTTCTATGAACAGACTGACCGTTACCTGGGCCGCTTCCTGCACATGCTGGATGAAGGCTGGACCATCTTTGTTCTGTCTGACCACGGCTTGATTGTAGGCGAAAACGTTCCGCCGATTCTGGGGGAATACGGCGGCCTGAACACCAAAGTTATGGAAGACCTGGGCTACACCGTCATGAAAAAAGATGAAAACGGCAACTCCACCAATGAAGTGGACTGGGAAAAAACCCGTGCCGTTCAGATTCGCAGCAACTACATCTACGTAAACTTAAAAGGCCGTGATAAAACAGGTATCGTAGACCCTGCTGACAAATACGATTTAGAAACAGAAATCATCAACGACCTGTACAACTACAGAGATCCTGCAACAGGCAAACGCGTGGTTGGTATTGCACTGCGCAACAAAGACGGCGTTCTGCTGGGCGTAAACGGTCCACAGTGCGGTGACATCTTCTTCTCCATCGAAGAAGGCTTCAACCGTCTGCACGGTGACAGCTTATCCACCTCTCTGGGTTACTTTGAAACATCGGTATCTCCAATCTTTGTAGCTGCCGGTGCTGGTATTAAAGAAAACTTCATCACAGAACGTACCATCCGTCAGGTAGACGTTGCCCCTACTATCGCAGCTCTTCTGGGCGTACGCTTCCCTGCACAGTGCGAAGGCGCTCCTGTATATCAGATTCTGAGTGAAGAATTCTAATTGACTCTGCTGATTCTATCATCTCTTTCTTAAACAGAAGCCTGCCGTTTTCCTGAGCGGCAGGCTTCTCGTTTTCATCTGAAAGGAGACTTGCTGTTATGCATAATCTGTTTCTGTTTAGCGGAATTCTAGCCGAAATTATCGGTTCAACACTACTGAAATTTACCGATGGATTCCGCAACAAACCGTTGGCTGTTTTCTGTCTTCTGGCCTACGGATTGTCCTATTATCTGGTGTCCCTTTCCCTTCGTGTACTTCCGCTTAATGTGGCTTATGCCACCTGGAACGGTGCCGGTACCCTGATAACAATGATACTCGGTATGTATCTTTTCAAAGAACGCTTCCGCCCTTCCGGCTATCTTGGCCTTGCCCTTTTACTGGGCGGCATCATTGCGCTGAATTTACTATAAACGCTGTTATATATCCAGAAAGAAGGATTCCCTATGCATGCTGCTTTACAAATAACCGGCACGGTTCTTCTCAGCCTGATTGGATCCACCATGCTGAAACTTTCAGACGGGTTTTCCAATCTGCCCCCACGGTTTTGTTTATCATTACGTACTGTCTTGCCTTTTATCTGTTTTCACTGGCCTTGCGTACCCTGCCTTTATCGGTGGGATATGCCATCTGGTCCGGATTCAGCACCGCCGGCAATGCACTGGTCGGGCACTTTTATTTTCATGAAGCCTTGGGCCCGGCACATATCCTAGTTCTGTGCATTATCATCGTTGGCATTGTACTGATTAACAACGCCCGCATTCCTGATACAGAATAACCCTGATAAACCCGATAACAATAAAGCAGCCTATTTCTGATGAATACTGAAATTAGAGACAGGCTGTTGTTTTATGCTGTCACACTGAAAATACGGAGAAAATATTTGCAAAAAATATAACAATTCCTGTTGACCTTCCCCTTAACAGGAAGGCTTATAATATTTATAATGGATATTAAACATTAAAAGCTAAGACTTGAAAGGATGATTCTATGCATTATCTATTTCTCGCTATCGCCATTGCCGGAGAATTAATCGGCACAACTTTCCTGAAATATTCCGCCGGCTTCACCAAACTGGTGCCAACATTACTGACCATCATCGCCTATACCATCTGCTTTTACTTCTTTTCCAAAGCGCTGAACGGCATCAACCTCAACGTGGCTTACGCCACCTGGTCTGCCCTAGGGATTGTGGTTGCCTCCCTGCTTTCCGTATTCCTGTTCAGCGAACAGATTACCCCGCTAGGTATTGTAGGCACCATCATCGTCATCGTCGGTGTAGTGATTCTGAACCTGTCCGGCGCTTCGCACTAAAAATAGAACAAGATAACCGGCAGAAAACGACTGGAATATTCTGTACACATGTGCAAAACTTCTAGGCGATGCCTGTAATTTATGCTATACTGGACAAGTAAATACATCTTTCAGGAGGAATCACAATGGAACAGTTTAAACATCATGTCAGTCTGCATAAAGACGGCACCTACTCGGTTGGTGTCAGCATCGACCAAGGCTATATGACCCCGGACGATTTTATCGTATTGTCTGAACTGGCAAAAAAATATGAAGTAACTACCTTAATGGCTACCACAGCGAAAAAAATCAGCTTTATGGATGTGAAGGAAGCTAATGTAAACCCTCTGTGGGAGGATCTGGAGCAGACCTTCGGCAGCCGCCTCTGCTTCCCGAAAGGAAAAGTGATTGTATGTCCCGGCAGCAAGTTCTGTAAATTTGCCACACCGGGCAAAGATAATCATGCTATGGGCCGCGAAGTAGAACGCATCTCGAAAGCACACGAAGCCGGCAAAGTAAAAGTTGGCGTAAGCTGCTGCCTGCTGGGCTGTGCAATGCCGCGAGTACGTGACCTGGGCATTTTAGCTACCGCAAAAGGCTGGATGCTGACCGTGGGCGGCAATGCCGGTGCAAAACCTGGCGTTGGTGAAGTGATTGCGCAGGACTTAACCGACGAAGAACTGATTGCTCTGCTGGATAAAGTATATCAGTATCTGCAGGACAACAAAGACGGCAAAGAACGCTCCATCCGCACCATTGAACGACTGGGCGTTGACCATCTGAAAGCCGCTGTACTGGGCTAGATTTTGATATAACGGCGCGAAAAAAGCCTCAGGTAATCCATTCACCTGAGGCTTTTGGGGTTTATAAGCAATGGTTTAAAACTTCTTGCTACAGTCTATACGCTATGGTACAGCACTATTCTTCATGCATGGCATCGATATTTTTCAATGCTGTCGGCTTTGCAAATAAACCAATGACAATTGCCACTACAACGAAAATCAAACCATTTATGGCTGTACAACCAAACCAGCCAAATGCATTGTAAGCTGCAAGACACAGTACCGGTGTCGCAATCAGACACATTCTCTGGAATGCATACACAAAACCTACTGCAGAACCACGAATGGATGTCGGGAACGATTCCGGAATAAAGGTCAGCATCAGAGCCTGAGCACCTGCAACAACAAACAGACGGAGGAACTGAGCCACACCGAATGCCGCTACGCTATTCACCAACCCTAATGCAATGAACGTTGCACACGCCAGCAGACAGTAAACAACAATCGGTTTTGTTCGGCCGCCTTTGTCACTTACAAAACTGGCACCGATTTCACCTAATGGCTGACCAAATATAGCGATTGCACCGATCATCAGCACCGGCTGCAGTGGAAAACCTTCCTCTACCAGAAAGATATTGAGATACGCACTCATAAAGTTCGCCCCAAATGCAACACCAGTGGCTAACGCAATTGCACACAAGGACTGTCTTCTATGTTTTTTGCTGAACATAATTTTCAGCTGTTCTACAATACCAATTTTTGTATAACCAGCAATACTTTTCTGATAATTATCATACGCAACGGACATATCCGCATTGTCGATACCTAAACATTTGTTCATAACAGCTTCCGCATCTGCCGCACGGCCTTTTGTGATATACCAGCGCGGAGACTCTACCAGAAATGCCATGGCAAACGGAACAAGCACAATCATCATACCGCCAATTGCGAATACGATTCTCCATCCTTCTGCACTGGAGGTTGCAATAGCAGAAGCAGTAAATGCAATAAGAGGAATACTGAATGTACCAATCCCGAAAATCAGCGCCTGATACTTACCCCGTTTTTCCGAAGGTAGCATTTCAGAAATATAAGACATACAAACACCAACTGCAGCAAAAGTCCCAAAGCCAGTAAAAAATCTGGTCAATTCAAGCAACGCAAAATGATGTGGTTCCCACATAGCATTTGCCAGACTAGCAATGGAAAAGATGGAAACAGAAATAAGCAACGCTTTTTTACGGCCGATTTTATCACTGACCTGGCCGCCAATAATGCTTCCCAGCACGGCACCACCAAAGAACAGCATATTCAGTGTTGCAATGTGTTCATTTGTAATCCCGTAATTTGCCTGCAAAATTGGCGCTACAATATTAAATAACGATAAATCCATCATGTCAAACGCATAAGTCAGTGCCGCAATGATCACGAAAAATTTCTGCGTTTTGCCTAATTTATAACCATCAAAATATAATGAAGTATCCGTTCTTTCTGCCATATAAATCAACTCCTTCATCTATTGGCATATTGTCTTACGTCATAAATCAAACTATCTTTCCGGGAAAAATGATTTTTCCCGGAAAGAATAAACTGTTTCATTAAAATTCTTCTTCGAAAATCTGATAAATCGGTGCCCCTTCACACTGTTTCGGCATACGGAAACCACCTAACATTGCCATGGTAGGAATTAAATCTACCTGACGGATGATACGGTCTGTTTTAAAGTTCTGTTTAATCCCTTTCCCTGCCGCTACAAAGATTGGAGATACCGATGTGCCTCTATGACCCAGTGTAGTGGATAGAGAATCACCATGGTCATAGTTGTATCCTTCCGCGTTCCAGTAGATAATATCACCGGCTTCAGGACCACCCTGCCCTAACAGTACAGCATCTTTGTTTCTCAGAGCCAGCGCGATAACACGTTTTCCGGATTTCGGATGTTTGTAACTGTACAGCCGTGTGATGATTTCTTCTTCCCATTCATACTGGTCTTTCGGGTCAATTAAACCTTCAATCACAGTTCCGTCAGGCATTGTATGATCATTTCTGCCCTTGATATTCAGATAAATCTGGTTTGCACGCTGCGCTACAGCATAAGTTTTGGTCCAGTCTGTCTGATATAAATCTTTTCCGTTTTCGTCTTTCTTCAGGGCATGCAGGCCCAGTTCTTCCATGAAACGAACATTAACGCCTGTTGCGTCGCCCATCATCAGCGGTTCATATTCAGAAGCAACCTGTGCATGGTCACTTACCAGGAAGATGCTCCAGTCTTTTTCTAACAGGTGCAGGTACTTACCAATATAGTTATCTGTCTGTATATATACTTTGCGCCAGATTTCTTCATACTCGTCCTCACTCATTTTATTGTGGCCATGGTCTTTCAGGAATTTAATAATCATATGGCCTTCGATATCCACATTGTGGAAATGAGAGAATACTACTTCGTAACCTCTGTTTTCAATCAGAAAATTGATACTGTCTGCATACCAGTTGCCTACTTCAGTCCAGCATGGAATCATACAGTCTTCAATCAGTTTGCGGTCACCGCCGCCTACGATGGACATTGGAACAGCCGGCCCTACATTTTTAAATACGTCTTCTTTCAAAGATTTTGGCGACCATACATCATCATTGCTCATATCCATTGCGATGGAACGCCACAGTTTCAGTTTAGAACCGTCTTCTGCCATATCAATAATGCGCAGGAATCGTACCCCTTTCACCAGTTCACCTTTCTGACTGAACACATCATCAATGTATCTGCAGAATTCATTTTTTTTCATGACGATAATCGGATCAGCTGTTTTTTTGTTACGATAAACCGCTACACTGTCATAAATTCCTTCTTCATTTTTCAGAATCAGAGTTGGTCTGTGTACCAGAGAATTACAGAATACAAAGGTTGTTTCTTTTGCATCAGCCGGAATTTCAAACTGCCAGCCGGATGGTTCTTTGACAGGAGACAGAATAACGTCAAACGGTGTATCGCTCAGCGCATGTTCACCGTCTTCCGGATATAACAGCAGATTGCTCTGTACATCAGCAGAACCGGAAACCCCATTCAGCGAAGACTGTTCTTTGGATTCCAGTTTTTCAATCACACAAGGAATATTAGAGTCTGCTGCTGCTCTAGGCACTACTGCAATTTCTTTTACTTCTTCCCCTGCAACCAGCATACTTTCATTGTCCGCTGCACTTAAAATTGCCACACTGGCTGGAGTCAGACCATCTACTACCGACAAATTCGGATTATCGGAGGATGGCGGCCAGGAAGAACCAGGCCAGTGCCATACCAGCGTTTTTTTGCCGGCTTCTGCGGTTACATTCCAGAGCTGTTCCGCTTTACAGTAACGGGAGTCGATATTATAAGCAAGTCTGTCAATATCTTTCCCGCATCTGCTATAACAGGTAATACCGTGCGTTACTGCATAAGCACCGGTTGCCATTGTAGTCCACATTGGAGGTGTAATAGTAGGATGGCCGCCCAGCATAACCAGATCTTCACGGCAAGCGCCAGCTTCGATCAGTTTTTTTGTATTCGGCATAATACCTTCTGCAATATACTTGTTCGTTAACCTTGGGTCTAAGCCGTCAATACCCAGTACAAACAGTTTTTCGCTCAATACTTCTCTTTTCATAATAAATAATGCCTCCTTCTTCCTATCGCTCAACTTTTATTCAGAGAAAAGAATTATAAAAACCACTTTGCGCAAATATAGTTTTGATTTCTATACTCATAATTATATCTATTGATACTTTTTATAGGAAATACCTGTCATTTATGGCTTTATGCATCAGAGATATACCCCCTGTTATCTTCGTACATCCCACTGATACAGATAGCGCTCCAGTGTTTCACCTGCCTTTTGCCCCATATTTTTGGCTGCATCCTGCACAACAGTACCCAGATTAACACTGCATCGGCTTACATCTTTTTTCAGACTTCTAATCTGCTGAATCTGTGGCAGATAATTCTCGCGAATAATCTGCTGCAGTTTATTACTGTAATGCACACGTGCTTCCCGGAAAGAAGACTGATAATCATACCAGAATATCTGTCTGTACAACGGTGTTGTAATAACACCATTCTGCTCCATCTGAAACTTCTTTTCATAGATATACTCCCGCAGCGCATCTTCAATATAACATTCCTTACCATTTTCCAGATACAGCATGGCATAAATCTGCCCTTCCGATGTCTGCTTTGAAACAAAATCATCTTCTAGATTTTTATATTCCCTGTCTATCCATTTTATGAATACATGATACGCATAGGCGCTCAATTTCAGCGTTTTATAGCTGTATTTGACCAGTTCCCGAAAACAGTCCAGCCGAACACTGTCAAAACATCCCTCTATCAACTCCCGCTCCCGTTCCAGCAATTCATATGCACTGTTATCTCTCAGTTCTGTTGTGATTTGATGTAATAACAGAAACAGTTCTTTCGGATATTCCCGCTGCAGTATTCGCGCCAGATTTTTTTTTACATCCAGATTTTTTTCATCCTTCATACCGGCCGGAAGCGGACAACGCTCCGTATATCGCATCATATTTGCCGGATAAACATCATGGACAGGCTCTTCATCCATAAACGAATAGATTTTGTCAGAAAAATTGCTCACACGATAATACATCGTGTCATCTGCATAGTAGGCTGTTCCATATGTGGTAAACTCATGGTCCAGCCATCCCAGCTCCACTTTTTGAAAGGCATCATCAGCCGCTTTGGTATCACGCATTTGTACTGTTTGTGCCATGCCGTCACACTCCTTCCGTTATTTACGTAAGATATCAGCCACTGTCATATCGGCTTTTATCTGAATGGTTCGTTTGTTTGCCTCATTTTTCTTCACTTCCAGATCATAACCCAGAAATGAGGTCAGTTTTTCTGTCGTAAACATTTCATCCGTATTTCCTTTGTCAAACACATAACCATTTCGCAGTAACAGCGTATGGTCAAACAAAGGTCCGATTTCTTCAATATGCTGTGTCACATACACCATCGTAACGTTTCTGATTTTTGCCAGTTCATTGATCACTTGAAACAGCGACGCTCTTTTATAAACATCGAGACCGTTACAGGGTTCATCCAGAATCAGCAGTTCCGGCTCATTAAATAGTGCACGGGCAATCAGCACACTCTGTCGCTCCCCTTTTGACAGCATATCAAATTGTTTATTGCTTTTATCGCCCACATGCAGTGCCGACAACAGAGCCATCGCATATTTCACATCATCCAGTGTTGTGTCATACTCCCTGCCCAGAACACCGCTTTTCGCGGAGAGAACAATATCCAGAACGCCTTCTCTGCTATATTTTTTGTCAAAAAACGAGCTGCTGATAAAGCCGATTTTTTTTCGAATTTCCAGCGCATTCTGGTTATTATAAGCCTCTCCGAATACCTTGAGGCTTCCAGCTGTATAATGTTTGAAACCGGCGATAATACTCAGCAGCGTGGTTTTGCCGCAGCCGTTCATGCCGTAAACCGCCCAGTGTTCCCCCTGTTTCACTTTCCAGTTGATATTGTTCAGCAGATAATGATGACCGATTTTACATGCCAGCTTTTCGACTTCGATTACATTGGTCTCATTTGCATATGCAGGCATAGCATCCTCTCCCTTTCCACTCACGCTTCATCTAAATCCCGTTCTGTCAATGTAATACATTCTCCCAGAAAATTTTCATTGAGTTTCAACGGTACCTGGAAGCCATTTTTGTCTAAAATGCCAAGATTCTGATTTTCCCATACCATAATTTCACAAAGTTTTGCAATATTCATCTGTTGTGACCGGGCATTCTCCTCCAGTTCCGGATAACAGTTAAAACCTGTCTCATCCGCAAAAAACTTTGCACTCAGGTAAATTTCCTTTTCTACACCAAATTCAATGCGGTCACAATCTTCACAGAATATTTCCACCCTGCTGTCTTCAAAATCACTGAAAACAATTTTCTTTAAAATCAGATTACCACCGCAATATTTACAACAGCATCTTTTGGTTCGTTTTTTTAACATATCCAAACGTTTTTCCGACTGAAATTTCATTTCTTCCATAGGGCAGTTCCTCCTTATTTCCGGTTGTCTATCATTAATGCAAACCAATTATTTTCTCTAATTAATATTATGAATCAACAATCTATAGAAATAACAATGCTTACTGATTATGTCCATGAAAAAACAAAAAACATTCTGCGCCGAATAATATTGTGATTTCCGATTGATTATACCGTTTTCATGGATTACTATTTTGTCAAACAAAAAAATAAACATCTGTCCAAAGCAACAGATGAATTTATCAATGTATTCTTATCGCTATTATTTGAATATCAAAAGCAACTGTAAAAAC
>JAFYPD010000093.1 GCA_017547685.1 Peptococcaceae bacterium | reverse complement strand
ATGATTTATCCAGGTATAGTGACGAATATATACAGAGCAAAGTAGATGAATTGAATAAACGTCCTCGTAAATGTCTTAAGTACCTGACTCCTTATGAGGTTTATTATTCTTTATCGTTGCACTTAACTTGACAATTCAAGACTGATAAATTGAAACATGTTTTGAACAAGTACGGTATCTGGCTGTATATGGTGATTGGTGTTCTGGCGGTGGGGCTTGCAATTCTGTCACCTGTGCTGTCAGGATTGCAGAATGATTCTATGAACACATTAGAAAATCCAAAACATGCAGCACTGATTTTTTTTCCTGTGGAACTGATTTTATTCTTTGTTTACTGGTGCAGTAAAACAGATAAGCGCAAATGGCAATCCGGGGCGATGCTGATACTGGTGTTATTTTTGAGTATGGTATGGGAACTGGCGGTGGAAAAGTCGGCAAAAGGCTATACGAATCTGTTTCTGATTATGTTGATGGTTGTGACGGTTAGGCAGCATTATAGTCGGTGGAAACAGGAATGTGAGCGAAAGTTTATGGAACTGGAAAAAATGCTGAGTGAGAGCAGTTATGCCAGCCATGCATTGCTGGAGCAATACAATAAATTAAGAGAATTTCGCCATGATACAAGAAAGCATTTTACCGTATTGCAATATTTGACACAGGAAAAAGAAATGGAAATGATGCAAACTTATATCCGGCAATTAGAATGTCACAATAAAGGGGTTCAAGAAAATGAAGTGCAGTAGAGACTGGAATGAAGCCCTTTATCAATATAAAACGGTTTTTATTACAGGCTGGGTACTCATTTTCATTGTGGATTTATTTTTACTGCTTTATGCGGGTGTTTTGTTCATAGAAGCGAAGTTTTCTTTTGCTTTCTTAGAAGCAGCATGGAAACAGCGTATGCTGTATGGATTGTTTTTACTTTTCTTTTTGATTGGGATTGCAATCATCTACAGATATTTTATTCTACAAAAGTTTGATAAAGCGAGAGAAACACAGCTACTCTGGAAGGTTGAACAGGAACATCTTTATAACTTGCTTTTACAGCAGAAAATTGCAGCACTGGAAGCAGAACAATCTCAATTTGGAAAACAGATACAGCACATTTCCCGGATGATACAGCAGGGTGAGGAACGGGAAATAGAACAGTATCTTGGCCAGGTCATGAAAAAGGATAGTAAAATAATATTGCAAAAACTGACTGGAAATCTGTTTTTAGATGTTCTTTTATCTGAAAAATGGCATAGGGCAGAGCAGAACAATGTTCGGTTTCAGATTGATTATCAGCCCAATATCCAGCTGGAACAGCTTTCCGAATACGATAGCTGTATTTTACTTGGAAATCTGCTGGATAATGCGATTGAAGCAGCTATAACAAGCGAAGGGCGGTTTGTCTTATGTGAGCTGCAAAGAAAAAGCAAGTACTGGAACAGTATCATCGTTCAGAACAGCTGTGATGTACCGCCGGTATTCAAAGATGGGTTACCAGTCACACGGCAGACAGGAGAAGAACATGGGTATGGCACTAGAATTATTCAGCGTAAAGTGCAGCAGTATCGGGGAGAATGCAGTTTCTCGTACGATGAAAAACAGAACGTTTTTACAGTGACAATTTTATTGCCAGTACATAGTCAAGAAAAGAGGTTTTAAAGTAATAACTGTATTTCTCATCCCTCCTGATATTGCGTCGAAATAAAAGCACGGTATTGTATTTTCTGTATTGTATTTCCGGCCAAACTATGTTATATTGCATATATTCGATTCTGCCAATGTGCTGGTTCAAAACGGTTGAGTAACATTTTTGTGAAGAAGGGGTGCTGTACATGAAAAAAGTAGTTGCAGTATTATTAGCAGCCATGCTGCTGTTGACAGGATGCGGAGGTTCTTCCGCTGGTTCAGAGGATACCGCTGCCAAATATGACTCGGATACATTGAAGATTTACAATGTCGGGGAGTATATTGACACGGCCATCATTTCCGATTTCGAACAGGAATATGGTGTGAAGATTGTGTATGAAGTATTTGATTCCAATGAGATGATGTACACCAAACTGCAGAGCGGTGATTCCTACGACATTCTGGTGCCGTCGGATTATATGATTCAGCGTCTGATTGGTGAAGGGGCATTGCAGGAACTGGATTTAAGCCTGATTCCGAATATTGAGAATTTAACAGACGAAGTGAAAAATCTGCCGTTTGACCCGGACAACACTTATTCGGTGCCGTATTTCTGGGGCAGTGTAGGGATTGTATACGACAAGACAGTCGTATCAGAAGATGACCTGAAAGCCGGTTGGGAAGTGCTGCGCAACCCGAACTATGCCGGTCAGATTTATATGTATGACTCGGAACGCGATTCTTTCATGGTGGCATTTAAAGCACTGGGCTATTCCATGAATACCCAGAGTGAGGCTGAAATTCAGGAAGCGTACGAATGGCTGATGGAACAGCGCAAGATTATGGAACCTGTTTATGTGGCCGACGAGGTAATTGACGGTATGATTAACGGCAACAAAGCAATGGCGGTTGTATACAGCGGCGATGCAGCAACCATTCTGATGGAAAACGAGAACATGGGCTTCTATATGCCGGAGCAAGGTACCAACCTGTGGGTAGACTGCATGGTGGTTCCGGCCAATGCGGAAAACCCGAAACTGGCACATGAATTTATCAACTATGTACTGGATTATGACATTGCCTACAGCAACAGTGAGTGGGTAGGCTATGCATCTCCGCATAAAGATGTGCTGGCAGATTTGAGCAGTGCGGGCGGCTACTTTGAAGGCAACGAGGCTTATGTGCCGCGCCAGGGTTATGAAATGGATGAAGTATTTGAAGACAATCAGGTGCTGAAAGAACGCCTGACCCAGCTGTGGATCAAAGTAAAAGCCGGGCAGTAATAACGCGGAGAAGACAATCCTCTGTCTGTTTGATAAAAACAGGCAGGGGATTTTTTATGTTTTTTATGTTTGTTCATACAGAATATATCTTTGAATCAGAAACAGGTAGTATTGCGAGCGGCGCCTTCCGAATTGAGGCGGATATTGACGCTGGCTGTTCGACTGTGACGGATTGGCGGTTACGCCAAATCCGGCAAAAGCGAACAGGCAAGGAAATGTCCGAGGAGCTGAGGGAAAGCCGTCGAGTAAACTACCTGTTTCTGATTTTTCATGATGCGTCTGTATTCTGTTACCAAATATAAATATCTCCGGACAGGGTTTTTCTTTCTCAAACCGGAATATGTTATATACATGAAAGAAAAAAGGAGAGGAATACTATGGCAAAGAAACTGATTCTGGATGTGCAGAAATGCCCGGCCAATCACAGCTGTCCGGCGGTGAAGGTCTGTCCGATGGATGCACTGCATCAGGCCGGCAGCAATCATGCACCGGAAATTAATTACAATCTGTGTGTGGCCTGCGGGGCGTGTACCCGTGTCTGCGGCAAACAGGCTCTGCAGATCATCGAGGAATAGGAACATGGAGAAAAAACTGTTTCGCAGCTATCTGCTGCTGATTACCTTTGCGATTGTGCTGGTGCTGCTGGTCAGTAAAATTGACTTGCTGACGCGGGGGGCCGGTGTGATTCTGGGCTTGCTGAAGCCCTTTTTTATCGGTTTTGCCATCGCTTTTGTGCTGAACATCCCCTATGCAGCCATTCACAATGGTTTATGCAGATACAATTGCAGAGGCCGGCTGCAGAAGCTGAATAAGCCGCTGGCCATTGCGGGTGCCTATCTTCTGTTTTTTGGCATAGCGGGCGGTGTAATTGCCATTGTGATTCCCGAACTGGGAAGAAGCATCAATATGCTGGTGAGCAACAGTGCCACCTACAAGCAGAATTTCCAGAATGCCCTGCTCTGGCTGGGGCAGTTTGATTTATCGCCGCTGGCCCATCTGGACTGGAACCAGATGATTATCACGCTGGAGCAGGAACTGAAAACACTGCTGGAACAGGCCATGGATGTGATGCGGGCTCTGTTTCCGCAGATTTTCGATATGACCACCAGCCTCATTCACGGTGTAGCAAATATTTTCATCGGGTTTATCGTGTCGGTGTATCTATTGAACAGCAAGGATGTTCTGTGCCGTCAGACAAAGCGGATGACCTATGCCTTTCTGCCGCAGCGGCTGGCCGATGAATGTGTGGATGTGTGCCGCTTAATCAGCCAGTGTTTCAGCAATTTCATCAGTGGTCAGCTGATAGAAGCCTGTATTTTAGGGCTGCTGTGTTTTATCGGGATGAATCTGCTGGGCTTTGAATATGCCTTTTTAATCAGTCTGATGATAGGCACTACCGCCATTGTACCCATTGTGGGTGCATTTATCGGGACGATTCCGTCGGTGTTTCTGCTGTTTCTGGTGGAGCCGATGCAGGCCGTGTGGTTTGTGGTGTTTATTCTGATTCTGCAGCAGATTGAAGGCCATGTGATTTATCCGAAAGTGGTGGGCGAATCGGTGGGGCTGCCGGCCTTGTGGGTAATGCTGGGTATTATCGTTGGCGGCGGTCTGGGCGGTGTACTGGGGATGCTGCTGGGTGTGCCGATGTTCACCGTGGCCTACAAGCTGATGGGCCAGCTGATACAGACCCGGCTGGATAAGAAGCAGCTGCGAATATAAAAGATGGTACCTGTTCATTCACAGCAAGAGTAATACGGTCGGCAGCTGCAATTGCTGATTCGTCCGCATTAAAACGGAACTTTTTTGTCAGACGTCCACGCCGTTGCAGACGAAGTCTGTAAACGGTGGATGGATGACAAAAATGTCCGGCTTTAGCGGGGTAAGCAATGTAGCTGCCGGATCTGTCTATTTTTACTGCAGATACAAGATACATATAATAACCGGAACTGCTCATTTTCACGGTTGACAAGGCACCCTCTTTTGTCTATAATAATTCTCAAGTTGCATACAGGAAAGACTAAGATAGGGAAGAGTAGTCGACTGAAAGTGTACAGAGAGCTGCCGGTTGGTGCGAGGCAGCTGCGGAAGGCGGATGAACTGGCCCTGGAGTCGCGAACCTGAATATTGCAGTAGGGTTGGCCGGAATCCCGCCGTTACGGGGATTAAGTGGGCAGGAAGCTGTTTTTACTGTTTTTGTCGGAACAGCCGAATGTCAAATGGAGTGGTACCGCGGAATATGTCCTTTTTCGTCTCTGGCAGCGGAGGCGAGAAGGACTTTTTTTTATTGCGGTGAATCGATATACAGGTTTGAGAAAAACAGGAGGAATGAAACATGGAAGGATATCAGAAATACGAAAAATCTTATTTTATGCCGCCGGAAGCATGTTATGACTGGGTGAAAAAAGAATCCATCGAGAAAGCGCCGATCTGGTGCAGTGTTGACCTGCGTGACGGCAACCAGGCGTTAATCGAGCCGATGAGCCTGGAAGAAAAACTGGAGTTTTTCCAGCTGCTGCTGGACGTTGGCTTTAAGGAAATTGAAGTTGGCTTCCCGGCTGCATCGGAAACTGAGTATCAGTTTCTGCGTACGCTGATTGACAACAACATGATTCCGGATGATGTTACCATTCAGGTATTAACCCAGGCCCGCGAACATATCATTCGCAAAACCTTTGAGGCCATTGATGGTGCGCCCCATGCAGTGGTGCACATGTACAACTCCACCTCTGTGAACCAGCGGGAACAGGTATTCCGCAAATCAAAAGAGGAAATCAAACAGATTGCCATTAACGGAGCAACGCTGCTGAATGAACTGGCTAAAGAAGTAAAAGGCGATGTGACATTCGAGTACAGCCCGGAAAGCTTCACCGGCACCGAAGTGGATTATGCGCTGGAAGTGTGCAATGCTGTGCTGGATATCTGGCAGCCTCGTCCAGACCGCAAAATCATCATCAACCTGCCTGCAACCATCGAGACATCTCTGCCGCATGTGTACGCAAGCCAGGTGGAATATATGCACAAAAATCTGAAGTATCGTGAAAATGTCATCATCTCGCTGCATCCGCATAATGACCGCGGCTGCGGGGTAGCTGATGCGGAACTGGGTCTGCTGGCCGGTGCTGACCGCATTGAAGGCACTCTGTTCGGAAACGGGGAACGAACCGGTAATGTGGATATCATTACATTAGCGATGAATATGTTTGCTCACGGTGTAGACCCTGTGCTGAACTTCCACGATATGAAACGCATCACCGAAGTGTATGAGCGTGTTACCCGCATGCAGGTACATCCGCGCCAGCCGTACGGCGGTGCGCTGGTGTTCAGTGCGTTCTCTGGCTCTCACCAGGATGCTATCGCAAAAGGCATGGCATTCCGCAAGGAAAAGCAGCTGGATACCTGGTCTGTGCCGTATCTGCCAATCGACCCGGAAGACGTTGGCCGTACCTATGATTCCGATGTAATTCGCATCAACAGCCAGTCCGGCAAAGGCGGGGTCAGCTACATTCTGCAGCAGAGTTTCGGTATCACCCTGCCTGATAAGATGAAAGAAGAATTCGGCTACATGGTAAAAGATGTATCAGACAAGGAACACAAAGAACTGACACCGGAATGGATTTACGCTATTCTGGAAAACAATTATGTGGATGTAAAAGAACACTTTACCGTGGACGAGTTCCACTTTATGCAGAAACATAGTGACGGCGGTATTCTGGGCATTGTGACCATGACCTTCCACGGAAAAACACAGACCATCACTGCCGAAGGGAATGGCCGTTTAGACGCAGTCAGCAAAGCGCTGAAAAAAGGCCTGGGCTTCTCCTATGAACTGACTGACTATAAAGAACATTCCCTGTCCAAAGGGTCTTCCTCCAAAGCGATGTCTTACGTGGCAATCACCCACATGAACAAAATGACATGGGGCATCGGTATTGATGATGACATCATTGAATCATCCATCGAGGCGTTGTGTGCGGCGATAAATCGGTTGAGTGTGTGGGAAAAATAATAAGACAATAACAAGACAATAATCAAAAAACCGGAATAGACAGAATTGCGAGCGGCGCCGTTTACAAACTGTCTATTCCGGTTTTCTTATTTTTGTACGTTTAAGTGTAGAAAATAAAAAACGGCTAATCTGCAAATTCTATTTACCATTTTCGAAAATTTATTGAAAATGGTAATCGTGTATAGTATAATACTATACGAAAGGTGGTGCGCTATGAAGCTTATTGCTCGAAATCATTATTTAGAAAAACTTATCAATGTAATCGGTACTCCGGATATTAAGGTAATCACGGGTGTTCGCCGTAGCGGAAAATCTAAGTTGCTTGAAGCATTTAAAAATCATGTCGAACAAAACGTATCCGACCACAACATCATTCAAATCAACTTCAACCTACCGGAGTTTGATCATTTACTTGAATATAGACCTTTGTATGACTATATCAATTCCCAGTATGTGGTAGGCAAAGAGAACTTTGTTTTGATTGATGAAGTTCAGATGTGTACCGACTTTGAGAAAGCAATTAACGGTTTGCACGCATCCGAAAAGTTTGATATTTACATCACCGGATCAAACGCTTTCCTTTTGAGTTCTGACCTTGCTACGCTGTTTACCGGAAGAACATTTGAAATCAAAGTGTTCCCTTTTTCATTCAGAGAATATATGCAGTATTTTAGTTACACCGACAAGTATGCCGCCGTGGACAAGTATATGATTGAGGGCGGTATGGCTGGTTCCTATCTCTATAAAGATCAGGAAGCCAAGTATGATTATATTGCCGACGTTTTCAATACGTTGATTGTCCGTGATATTCGCAAGAAATATAAAATCCGCAATATGCAGCTCATGGACAGACTTGTGGATTTCCTTATGGACAACATCTCCAATTTGACCTCTGTACGGAACATTGCAAACACATTTAGCGGTTTAAAGGAAAAGGTTAACCACGTTACCATCAGCTCGTATATTCAGTATTTGTGCAATGCATTTGCTTTTTATAAAGTCCGCAGATATGATATCAGGGGCAAAAAGTATCTTTCAAGCAACGACAAGTATTATCTGAGCGACCACACATTTCGCTATGCCAAGCTTGGCACAAAGAATATGGACTACGGTAGAATCCTTGAAAATGTGGTTGCGATAGAGTTGCTCCGCAGAGGATATGAGGTCTATGTTGGTGTTCTTTACAAGAAAGAGATTGACTTTGTTGCCATTAAGCGCAACGAGAAGATTTATATA
The DNA here is from genome assembly GCA_017547685.1 of Peptococcaceae bacterium. Taxonomy (GTDB): domain Bacteria; phylum Bacillota; class Peptococcia; order Peptococcales; family Peptococcaceae; genus UBA7185. The sequence goes on along the minus strand of JAFYPD010000093.1, from coordinate 4,137 downwards.
CAGGTATCTGATAATATCAGTGACGAAAAGACTTTTGAACGTGAGGTTTCGCCACTGCTTCAAATCAAGGATGCTTATCCTAAGATGGTGATTGCCCGTACTCGACATGATGAGTATCAGTATGAGGGTGTGAGGATTGTTGATATTGCGGATTGGTTGCTCTCATGATTACCAAAGTTTCAAAAATATCAAAAACGGTAAATAAGGAGAACGGTATGAAATTTAAATTAAACGATTATCACAGAAATGTACCAGATAACGAGCTGATTGATGATTTAAAACAAGTAGCAAGCCTTATCAATAAAAAAAGCTGTTACATTGGACGAGTATAATGAATATGGCCGTTTTCACTCCTCGACGTTGACGCGCCGATTCGGCTCATGGTTCAAATGTATAGAACTGGCTGACTTGTCACCATCGAGATCAAAGACTGGAATATCCGATGAAGAATTATTTGAAGAACTTGAAAAAGTATGGGTAAAGTTTGGCAAGCAACCCTCGTATGCGCAAATGCGTGATTTTTCGATGTTCTCTATTGGAACATATGAAAAAAGATTTGGGGGATGGAGAAATGCATTATCAGCATTTGTAAACTATATCAACGGAAATAATATTGACGAGCAAGACAGCAATGATACAGAGCAAGATAGCAGAGAAGAACTTGAGCACAAGACATCAAGAACAATAAATTTACGACTGAGGTTTCGTGTTTTACAGAAAGATAATTTCAAATGCTGTGCTTGCGGCGCATCTCCTGCCAAAGACCCTTCGGTTGAACTGCATATTGACCATATAATTCCATGGTCAAAGGGTGGCGAAACAACAATCGATAATTTGCAAACCCTGTGTTCAAAATGCAATTTAGGAAAGCGCGACCTTACTAAAAGCCAACAACTTGATATATAGCATCATCGGTGTGTAATCAATTTCTCAAAATATCACAATCCATCAAGAATAACAAAATAATAATCAAAAAACCGGAATAGACAGAATTGCGAACGGCGCCGTTTACAAACTGTCTATTCCGGTTTTGTATTATATATTATATTTTTCAAACAACATTACTACCTACAGCAGCTTCAGCACCGGGTTGGTGGAGTAGCTGAGCATGGTTTTGAACAGTTTCGGATTTATGATTTTCTGTATCACCTGTGCGACATATTCCAGCGGCAGTTTTTCGTTGTATACTTTTACGAATACGGCCAGCAGGCCGGAGCTGCATGCCTCAAAGACAATCTGTGCATCGGTGTTGGATGTAGAAATCTGCAGCATGGAAAATAATTTGCTGCGCAGAGTATCTTTTATTTTCTGCTGAAATAACGGGTCTCCGGAGTGGCTCAGCAGAACAGCAATGTGTTCTCCGTGTTTTTCGTAGAATGGCACTGCCAATGAGGCAAGGGCGACAATATTGCCGCTCAGCAGTGTTTTCTGGTGCCGGGAGAAGGTTTCTGCAATCAGCGCTTCCCAGTCCTGCAGAATGTTTTCTTCGATGTATTCCAGAATGGCATATATATCAGCAAAATAATAATAAAGCGTACTGCGGTAAACACCGGTGAGGTCGGTGATATCTTTGACAGAGATTTTTTCAATTGGTTTTGTGGTATAGAGCTGCCAGAAGGCATCGACCAGGGCGGCTTTTGTCTGCGCCGCTTTTGCTTCCTGTTTATTCATGGTATCGTCTCCTCTGCAGTGTACGACAGTTTTTGCAATTTGACTGTTGATATGATGAAAGAAAGGAATAATATAATTATACAACACTGTGTCGTATAAAACAATGGGTATCGCTTGTACTTCTGACGCTATTTTTGCAAGAACTCTTTTTATTTGAATCGGGCTGTGTTAAAATGTTCCTGTAAATTGGTAAAATCGTTATCATAAGATAAAGGGAGGGGAATTGCGTTGGATTTACAGACCAAACTGGAGAATCTGCCAACCAATCCCGGGGTGTATCTGATGAAGAATGACCAGGGGGAGATTATTTATGTGGGCAAGGCCATTAATCTGCGAAACAGGGTGCGGTCCTACTTTCGGGAGCTGAAGCCCGACCAGGCTAAAACAAAGGCGCTGGTGAAGCATATTGCGGATCTGGACTATATTCTGGCCGACAATGAGCTGGAAGCGCTGGTGCTGGAATGTAACCTGATTAAAAAGTATCGGCCCAAGTATAATATCAACCTGAAAGACGATAAAACCTATCCGTTTTTGAAAATCACAAAAGAGGACTATCCGCAGGTGCTGGTAACCCGCAAGGTGCTGAAGGACGGTGCGCGATATTTCGGGCCGTATCCGAGTGTGAATGAACTGCGCAATTCACTGGAGATGATACGAAAAATCTTTCCGTTCCGCAGCTGCAGGCAGAAGGTGTTCACCAATGACCGGCCGTGCCTGAATGCGCACATCCATATGTGCTATGCACCGTGTATCGGGCGCATCAGCAAAGAGGAATACAATGAAATAATTGAACAGGTGGCGCTGTTTTTTGAAGGAAAACAGGATGGGCTGATAAAACGGCTGCGCAAGGAGATGGAGCAGGCGGCAGAAAATCTGGAATTTGAACAGGCCGCTCGTCTGCGCGACCAGCTGCAGGGCCTGGAACAGATTATGACCCAGCAGAAGGCGGTACTGGGCGGTGAGGATGACCAGGATGTGATTGCCATGGCACGGGGCATTAATCAGTGCTGTGTGCAGATTTTCTTTGTGCGCGGCGGCAAAATTGTGGGCCGGGAAAATTATTTTCTGCGCGGCACCGATGACAGCAGCCGCGGAGAAGTGCTGGCATCCTTTATGAAACAGTTTTATCTGACCTGTCAGTTTATCCCGCGCAATATTCTGCTGGAAACCGAACTGGAGGAACAGGCGGTGCTGGAGCAGTGGCTTACCGAAAAGCGGGAAAGCCGTGTGTATCTGAAAGTGCCAAAGCGCGGGCAGGCGAAAGATTTGGTGGAACTGGTGGGCCGCAATGCATCAGAGGCGCTGGCCAGACAGGAGACGGAGGAAACCCATCAGCAGCAGCGCACCGCCGGTGCACTGGAACAGCTGCAGCAGGCGCTTGGCTTAGAGGAAGTGCCCCGCCGCATGGAATGCTACGATATTTCCAATACGCAAGGTACCGAAAGTGTGGCATCCATGGTGGTGTTTGTGGATGGCAAGCCGAAGAAAGACCAGTATCGGCGATTCAAGATAAAAACGGTAGAAGGTGCCAACGACTACGCCAGCCTGAAAGAAGTGCTGACGCGGAGATTCCGCCGCGGTCTGGCGGAGCAGAGCGAAGGGACGGAAGCGGAGGCAGGCAAGTTCAGTGCGTTTCCTGATGTGATTATGATGGATGGCGGACGCGGTCAGGTGAATATTGCGCTGGAGGTATTGCAGGAACTGGGACTGGACATTCCGGTTTGCGGCATGGTAAAAGATGACCGCCATCGCACCCGCGGGCTATACTATAACAATATTGAAGTTCCAATGGATGACCATTCGGAGCCGTTTCTGCTGATTACACGCATGCAGGACGAAGCCCATCGATTTGCCATCACCTATCATCGCAGTCTGCGCGGCAAGCGCAATCTGGCCAGCATTCTGGATGATATTCCAGGTGTGGGTGAAAAGCGCAAAAAAAATCTGCTGAAACACTTCGGTTCTTTCACCAGAATCAAAGAGGCTTCGGTAGAGGAGCTTCTGGAAGTGGAAGGGATAAACCGGGCGGTGGCGGAAGAAATATATGAGTATTTGAGGACGCATCAGGATTTGCAGGCTCGCCTGAAGTGTAGGTAGAACGTGCCCTTTTTCCGTATAGCTGTGTTGTTCTAAAAAATAGACTTGTGAAAAAATGCAATTAGGAAGGTGGTTTTTCCATGAAACATTTAATTGTTAAAATTTTAATCAACTCAGCGGCATTAGCATTTACAGCTAATTTGATTGATGGGATTTATATTGATGGTGCTGGTTCAGTTGTGATTGCTGCTATTATTTTAGGGATTGTCAATGCGGTGCTTCGTCCGTTGCTGATGATTTTTACGCTGCCGCTGAATGTGATGACGCTGGGTCTCTTGACTTTTGTGATTAACGGGCTGATGCTGAAACTGGTATCCGCTGTAGTGGGCGGTTTTGATGTGGCTGGCTTGTGGCCTGCTATTGTAGGTT
>JAFYPD010000092.1 GCA_017547685.1 Peptococcaceae bacterium | reverse complement strand
TGACGAATATATACAGAGCAAAGTAGATGAATTGAATAAACGTCCTCGTAAATGTCTTAAGTACCTGACTCCTTATGAGGTTTATTATTCTTTATCGTTGCACTTAACTTGACAATTCAAGCCACAATTTCTCAAGCAGTGTGCCGGAAAATATGTACGGGAATACCTTCGCAACAATGGTGTTGCCCAGTACAACCAGAATGATTACTGTGCATAATATCAGCTGCATTAGATTTCCCTGCTCTGATTGTGTAAACATGCCAACGGCTCCGGCGCAGCGCAGGAAAAAGCCATGCAGCAGGAAAACGGGCAGTGTGTTTTTGCCGATTGTTGAAATCAGCGGCAGGTTACGGTTCAGCAACGGTGCCAGTACAAACAGAAAGAATGCAACCCACACCAGCCCGATGCCAAGCAGCTGCAGTTTGATTTGCGGTGTGTACCAGGCGTTGGCGTAGGAGGCTGAGCCGAACATCATATGGCTTTTGATGGCGGTACTCTGCAGCAGAAACCGGCACACCAGTATCACCGCAGCTGTGCCGGCTGCTCCAGGCAGGACGTGCTTTGTCCAGTGCTTTGCAGCATGTTCGCGCAGCTGTTCCTTATGCTGACCGGTATAGTAGCCCAGCACAAAATAAGGCAGGAAGGTGAAAAAACGTGACAGCGTCAGAAAAAAACCGATTTCATTAAAAAATCCGGCGATGATGGAGGCGGCAATGGAAAGTATGAATACAGCGAAACACTGCCAAAGTTTTTGCTGATGCAGCAGCGGAATCAGCAGATAGTAGAACACCATGGCCAGCAGATACCACAATGCCCAGTAGGGTGTGGTGAACTGAAACGCCGCCGGTGTATCGGGATAGAGTATATAGTTGTGAAAGAACAGGTACAAGGTCTGAAACAGCAGATAGGGATACAGCAGATGAAATACAATTTTACTGCTGCTGTATCTGGCAAAGAACCCGCTGAAAAAAATGAACACCGGCATGTGGAATGCATAGATTAGTTTGTACAGCGCATCTTTTCCCGCAAAAGGGGCGCTGATTTCCATAAGGTGTGCCAGCACCACCAGAAAAATCAGAATACATTTGATATTGTCGTAGCCGTAGAGGCGAGGTTTATGCTGTGTAGTTGGCTGCATAGTAAAACTCCTGGTTCGATGAAATAGCTGAAATAGTATGACGAATATTCAGTTTATTATAGTACAGAAACAGGAGCAGATACAATAGTGATTCTGATGATGGAAAATAAAACTGCAAAAACAGAATACAGAAACAAAAGTAAAAGCAGCAATCATATTATTTGCTCGGCGGCTTTCCCTCAGCTCCTCGGACATTATCTCGATTGTTCCCCTTTGCCAGACTTCGTCTGTTACGGCAGGAACAATCTTCACCGATGTCCGCCTCAATTCGGAAGGCGCCGCTCGCAATATAATATGGTTGCTGCTTTATCAGATTTTTATTGCGTTTTATTTTTTCAGCAGTGGTTTCAGTTCATCCAGTACCTGCTGGAAATACTGCAGGGTATCCTCGATTGGCTGCGGGCTGGCCATATCCACGCCTGCGATTTTCAGCAGATTGATTGGATAGTCGGAGCCGCCGCAGGTTAAGAAATGACGGTAGTGTTCTACCGCATCCGGTTCGCCGTTCAGAATTTTTTTGGAGATGCTGACAGCGGCGGAAATACCGGTGGCATACTGGTACACATAGAATGCGCGATAGAAATGCGGAATACGAGCCCATTCGCAGCTTAACACATCGTCAATCACAAAGTCTTTGCCGTGGTAGATTTCGTACAGCTGATGATACTTGTCGCACAGTACATCAGGCAGTAACGGCATGCCCTGTTCCACCATCTGGTGGGTCTGGTTTTCAAAGTCGGCAAATAAGGTCTGACGATACAGCGTGGAGCGGATGTTATCCAGCTGATTGCACAGCAGCAGAGCTTTTTCCGCATCGGACTTGCTGTTTTTGTACAGATAGTCAAACAGCAGCTGTTCGTTTACCGTGGAGGCAACTTCGGCGGTGAAGATGCAGTAGTCGGAGTAAACATACGGCTGATGCTTGTTGCTGTAGTAGCTGTGCATCACATGGCCCAGCTCGTGGGCGATGGTGAAGATATCATTCAGCGTGCCGGTAAAGTTCAGCAGCGAGAACGGATGATACCCGTAGGAATGGATGGCATAGGCGCCGGTGGCCTTATTTTTCGCCGGATACACGTCAATCCAGCGGTTTTCAAAAGCTTCTTTCAGCACAGCGGTGTAATCCTCGCCCAGCACGGAGGTTGCCTCCAGCACAATCTGCTGTGCCTCCTCGTAGGTGTAGGTGCGGTCGATGCCAGGCACCAGCGGTACAAACAAATCGCTGAAATGAATTTCCGGCAGACCCAGCACTTCTTTGCGCAGGGTCACATATTCCTGCAGCGGTGCCACATTTTTGCGCACGGTGGCGATTAAGTTATCGTACACTTCCTCCGGAATATGATTGCCGCTTAACGCCATAGCGCGGGCAGATGAATATTTGCGGCTCTTTGCAAGGAATACATCGTTTTTGACCGAGCCGTAGTAGGCGGAGGTGATAGTGTTGATGTGCTGTTTGTAAACGCCCAGCAGCTTCTGGAAATAATCGCAGCGGAACTGTGCATCCGGGTGAATCAGTGCCACCTGATAGTTATTGTTGTTTACTTCCATGCTGTCGCCTTCCGGTGTGATGATTTCCGGATACTGAATATCGTTGACACTGAGGTCATCGTAGATTTTTTCAAAAGAGTTGCCCAGCGCGCCCATTTTGCTCAGAATTTCTTCAATCTGCTGGTTAAAAATGTGGGCTTTCTGTTCAAACAGACCTTCCATCATAAAGCTGTACAGCTTTAATTCCGGTTTCTGGTGCATGTAATCGGCAAAAATCTCCGGTGTCAGTTCCAGCAGTTCAGGCTCTAAAAACGAGAGTTGTTCTGCGATAGCGGTGTAAACGCTGTCGGCAGTTTCGTATAAATCTTTGGCTTTGCTGCTGGCCATGTTCTGGTCAAAATACATTTTGGAGTACACAAACAGGGCGGTCAGTTTTTCGCCCAGCTGGTCATTATACTGCAGTGCCTGATACAGCGTATTGGCATCTTTTGTGATGGTTCCCTGCATGGCGGATAATGTTTTTGTTAATGTTTTGGCATCTTCCAGGCTGCTGCGCCACTGGGCCGCATCCTGAAACATATGGGTTAAATCCCAGGTATCTTTTATGTTCGGCATGAATCAATCCTCCTGTACAATTCTGATGGCTTTATTCTGCGATATTGTGCCCGGTTTATACAATATCGGGCACAACGCAGACAGGACAGCATGAAAAAACTTCCTGCACTACTAGTATAGCAGAAGATACAAAATTTTACTATGGCTGAACGCTCTGCCAGAACAATAAATTGTGGTCGTGCAAAAATAAAAATGATTTTTCAGAAAATTTTAAAAATGTGTGTTTAGAAAAAAACGGGTGAGGGTATAAATAAATCAAGACAGCGGGAAACAAAAATTAGAGAAGGAAAAAGAAGTTTTCAGCTGAACAAAAAATATCGAGAAAAATAAATTCTAAATAAAAACGGAGGAAATGAGTATGAAAAAATATGTATGCGCAGTATGTGGATGGACAACCGAAGCGGAAGCAGCACCGGCAGAATGCCCAATCTGTAAAGCAAAAAAATTCACTGAACACGAAATCGGCGGCGAACTGGTATACGCAGCAGAGCATAAAGTAGGTATCTGCGAAGGAATCGATGAAGAAATCATCAAAGGCTTACGGGAAAACTTCACAGGCGAATGTACCGAAGTAGGGATGTACCTGGCAATGGCGCGTGTAGCACACAGAGAAGGCTATCCGGAAATCGGCCTGTACTGGGAGAAAGCAGCTTACGAAGAAGCAGAACACGCAGCAAAATTTGCAGAACTGCTGGGTGAAGTGGTAACCCCATCCACCGAAGAAAACCTGAAACTGCGTGTGGCAGCAGAACACGGCGCAACCCAGGGCAAACAGGACTTAGCATCCTTAGCAAAAAAACAGGGTCTGGATGCAATCCACGACACCGTGCATGAAATGGCAAGAGATGAAGCAAGACACGGCAAAGCATTTGAAGGCTTGCTGAAACGCTACTTCGGCAAATAATAGCCAGTTTAGGAAACAAAACCATAACCCCTTTTGAGAGAGCAGGCATCGGATGATGTCCGCTCTCTTTTTGCTTGTGCGAAATATAAAGGCCGGGACATGGTTGGTCCCGGCTCGCTAACGCTGTGGACTAGGCGGGGCATTTTTTTTATTTTGTGTAGTGCTGCGTATACTTACAGCAATAATAATCAGCGAAATAACGATAATACTGCCGCCGATTAACATGGCACAGTGCATGAAAAAGTCCTGCGGCATCACGTTGATAATCGGGTCGGTACGATAGTTCAAAATCCAGTTTTCTTTGCCCGGAAAAAAGATGGAATGAAAGGTTACAAAAGCTGCGTAAAAGTCCATAGATGCCAGGATCATCAGCAGTACAACCAGCAGCAGCGCAGTAACAGCGGCATAAAAGCCGGCATGGAAACAGCCAATCTGCAGCGATGTGAGATGCCCCCGTTTTTTTATCATCAGCAGAATAAGCACGGCAGCTGCAGAAAGCAGCAGGAGAACAGCATTTAGCGTGAACAGTACTTTGCAATCAGCAAAATGAGAGGCGCCGCTGGCGGTAAACGGAAAATCACCGGCGCGGAAGGTACCGCCTGGCAGTGTGAGGTAATCCAGAATTTCGTTGTAGGCATCTTTAATTTGCGCTGCACTGTAACCGAAGCGATCCAGATTCAGCAAATCAATATGCCAGTAATAAAACGGGCGGCAGTAAATGGGTAAACTGATGGAGCATGTGATAATCAGAAAAAATGATGCGACAGCAAATAATACGGGCAGCCCTTTTTGCTTCATAGAAAGGCACTCCTTTCCTAAACAGGATGTCGGATTGATTATAGCATAAATCTGTCATAGCGCAAAGATGATACCGAAATAAAGCAGAACACAATATAGAAACAGCATAGTATCATTTTCCTGATCCCCCATATCCGAACAAATAGTGTTTATCCATGGATGGGAATTCTGGAAAATATACCATGCTGTTTCTTGTGTCAGATGAAATATCATTTTGGTATTTTTCTGCAGTTTTGAACGCTGACTACCGCAGCAAACGTTCTACATATTCATTTGCCGGGTGATTCTGGATGTGCTCCGGTGTATCCAGCTGCTGAATCTGTCCGTGGCTGATAATCAGCACCCGGTCGGAAAGGCGCAGCGCTTCTCTGATGTTATGGGTGACAAACACGATGGTTGTGTTCAGCTGCTGATGCAGATGCTGGATGCTGTCCTGCAGAACGGTGCGTGTGATTTCATCCACAGCGCCGAAGGGCTCGTCCATCAGCATGATGCGAGGCTCACTGGCCAGCGCGCGGGCGATCCCTACACGCTGCTGCTGACCGCCGCTTAAGCTGATGGGATAACGGTGCAGCAAATCTGCCGGCAAATCCACCAGCTTCATCAGTTCTTCCAGACGCTGCTGCGACAGTTTCTGCCCGGATAATGCCGGTACATAGCCGATGTTGTCCGCAACAGAGAGGTGCGGAAACAGAGCGGCGCCCTGAATCACATAGCCAATCTGCCGCCGCAGCTGAATCAGATCCACCTGCGTGGTATCCTGGCCCAGCACCAGCACCTTGCCGGAGGTGGGGAGCAGTAAGCCGTTGATGAGTTTCAGCATAGTGGTTTTCCCGCCGCCGGAAGAACCGACAATACTCAGAAATTCTCCCGGCATGATATCCAGTGTCAGCGGCTGCAGCGCATAGCTGTCGCCGTATTGTTTGCAGGCCTGCTGAAATTGAATGACTGGTGCGGTCAATTAAATCATTCCTTTGGACTGCAGGAATTCTGCAGCGATTTCACTTTCCAGACGATGATTGGTGTTCAGTTCATAGTTCATCCGGGTCATTTCTTCGTTGCTGATTAAGCCTTCCATCAGCATCAGTGTTTCTTTTAATTCCGGATAGGTTTCCAGTGCCTCGTTGCGCACTACGGTGCTGCAGCGGTAGTCGGTAAACAGTCCCAGGTCATCTTCCAGTGTTACAAGGCCGTATTCAGCAATCTGGGAGTCCGTGGTGTAGGCATTCAGTACATCGCAGTTCCCTTCCATTAAGGTCTGGTATTTGAGGCCCATATCCACTTCGGCGGTGTCTTTGAAATTCAGGTTGTAGGTGGCACACACTTTTGGATAGCCGTCTTCCCGTTCAAAGTAGTCAAAGTTAGCCCCGAAGATTAACTGGTCGCTGACAGCAGACAAATCAGAAATTTTAGTCAAGTTATACTGTTCTGCGGTTTCAGCGCGCACGGCCAGTGTGTAGGTGTTTTCAAAGCCGTACAGGCTGACCCAGCTCATGTTGTAGGTTTCGTTGTACTGCTTGTTCAGTTCTTCATACATATAATCGGCATCTTTGGTTTCTTCGTGTTTCAGCACGGTCAGCCAGCCGGTGCCAGTGTATTCCGGATATAAATCAATTTCGCCGCTTTCCATCGCCACCTGAATATTGCTGGTGCCGCCGGCAATAGGTTCGATGCGTTCTACGGTATAATCAGTTTTGGCTTCAATTAACTGTGCCAGAATTTCCTGCAGAATCATCTGTTCGGACATGCTTTTGCAGCCGATTTTGATTGGCGGCAGTTCGCTGTCGGCGGTATTTGTACCGCAGCCTGCCAGACTGGCCGCTGCAAAGCAGCACAGTAACAGAACTGTTAAGATTTTTTTGCTGTTTTTCTTCATGATTTTAACTCCTTTTTGTTTTCTTTTCCGGAATCGTTCCGTTGACGCGGAGGGTAATCCGTTTTTCCACTTTTCCCAGCAGAATATCGCACAACAGTGCCACAGCCGCAATCATCAGGCTGCCCAGATAGGTCATGGCGAGCTGATAGGTGGTAATGCCGCGGAAGATAGCAACTCCTAAACCGCCAGCGCCGATAAACGATGCAATCCCGCAGGTGGCAATCACCATCACCACCATGTTGCGAATCCCCGCCATGATGACCGGCAGTGCCAGCGGCAGTTTGATTTTCCACAGCAGCTGCCATGCGGTACTGCCCATGCCGACGCCTGCTTCCAGAATGGTCGGGTCGATATTTTTCAGCCCGGCGTAGGTGTTTCGCACCACGGGCAGCAAGGCATATACAGTCAATGCAATAATGGCCGTTGTGTTGCCCAGCCCGGTAAACGGAAGCAGAATACCAAACAGTGCAATGGACGGGATGGTGTAGATAAAGTTGATGGTTCCCAGTACCGGCAGAGAGAATCGATCCTGCTGTGCAATGAGAATCCCCAGTGCCAGACCAATCAGCAGTGCCAGTACAATCGAGATTGCGGAGAGCTGCAAATGTTCCAGCAGTAAGTCGTGAAAATAATCCTGCCGTGACAGATAAAGCTGCCACATTTCCTGAAGCAACGGATGTCACCTCCTAGATGTTTGGAATAAGTTTTTCAGGCTTCTTGCCGATATAATGGTATCATATCTGTCTGAAATAGGAAAGCAGAAAATTGCCTGTTTTGTAAGAATCGCAGCTGATTTTTTTAATATTGTCGAATCAGATAAAAGCTGCTAATAGCGTTCCGTGTCAGCAGGAATTAGCGTACGAATGGGAAATATTGTAATAAAAAATGTGCGAGAAGATAAAACGAGGTCTGAACAAAACGAACCTGTTTTGCTCAGACCCCATGATGTCTTGTAATGGTTTTATTTCGCTGAATAAATTGAAAGGTACAGCTTATGACATGCGGTCTGCAGCGGATTAGAACCGGAAGTCGCGCTGGCCTTCTTCAATTTTTTTAATGTTTTCCGCACAGATTCTGTGTTTCACAGGGTCTGTGATGTTCGGCAGCTGTTCGGCGATGACTTTTTCACCGATGGCTTTGGTTTCCGGAGACGCATAGTCTTCCAGGTATTCTTTCAGTGTCATCAGTGCGTTTGGATGACAGAAGTTATGGATTTCACCGGTTTTGGCGAACTGCATGAAGCGGTCGCCGGTACGGCCGGCACGGTAGCATGCGGTGCAGAAGCTCGGCACATAGCCGATTTCCAGCAGCCATTTCATGACTTCATCCAGAGTGCGGGTATCGCTTACATCAAACTGGTTGGTATCGGTCGGGCGTTCTTCTTCGGTGTAGCCGCCAACGCTTGTGCGGGAACCGCCGGAAATCTGGGAAACACCTAAATTCAGCACTTTTTCACGGGTTTTCTGAGACTCCCGGGTGGAAACAATCATACCGGTGTATGGTACAGCGATACGCAGGATTGCTACGATTTTTTCAAAGATTTCGTCAGGAATAGCATTGGTGAATGTGGCAGGGTCAATGTCATCGGCTGGACAGATTCTCGGCACACTGATGGTGTGCGGACCAACGCCGAATGCCGCTTCCAGATGTTCCGCATGCATCAGAATCCCTACCAGTTCATACCGGTACAGTTCCAGGCCGAACAGCACCCCCAGCCCGACATCATCGATACCGCCCTGCATGGCGCGGTCCATGGCCTCGGTGTGATATGCATAATCAGATTTCGGTCCGAACGGATGCAGCTTTTCGTAGCTTTCTTTGTTGTAGGTTTCCTGGAACAGAATGTAGGTGCCGATACCGGCATCCTTCAGTTTTTTGTAATTTTCAACAGTTGTTGCAGCGATATTAACATTGACACGGCGGATATCCCCGTTTTTATGTTTCACACTGTAAACGGCATCGATACAGTCCAGAATATATTCAATGGGGTTGTTCACAGGGTCTTCACCGGCTTCTAATGCCAGACGTTTGTGACCCATATCCTGCAGCGCGATTACTTCCTGAATGATTTCCTCCCGGTTCAGTTTTTTCCGTTTGATGTGTTTGTTCGGCCCGTGGTACGGACAGTACACACAGCCGTTGATGCAGTAGTTGGACAGATACAGCGGTGCAAACAGAACAATACGGTCGCCGTAAATCTGCTGTTTGATTTTTTTGGCCAGTGTGTACATTTTTTCATTCAGCTCAGGAATGTCACATTCCAGCAGCACAGCAGCTTCCCGATGGGTCAGGCCTTTGCAGTCTGCCGCCCGTTCAATCAGACCGTTGATGAGGTCGTAGTTGCTTTTATTTTCAGCAGCATAAGCCAGAGAATCCAGGATTTCCTGGTGGTCAATAAATTCTGTTGCAATCATAGAGTTTGGATTATACATAGTGAAAACCTCCTATAGTTGAAATGCCGGATGCATACTGTGCCCGAAGTCTGTGGCAAGGGTGCGTCCTTCTGATTCGACGATGTCCTTGATTCTGTTGTAATAATCTGTCATCGAGTCCCGGGTGTTCAATTTACCCGGATAAATCTGGTACATGCTGCGTACATGCTCCGGTGTCACGTTCGGCATGATAACGTTGGCACCGGCACGCAATGCCAGTTCACGCCCTTTTGGGTGGAGAGAGGCCAGAGCTGTGGTAGCCGGTAACAGCAGCCATGGCATGTACAGGCGGGCAGCAGCCAGCATTTTCAGTGTCATGGAAATGCTGCCGGTGGTACCAGATTTTAATGGTGTCTGCGGGTGGGGAATAAATGGCCCCATACCGCTCATATCTGTGTTCATTTCTTTCATCAGCTGCAGGTCGCGGGCCAGAATTTCCACAGTCTGTCCCGGGATACCAATCATGCAGCCGGAGCCAAGCTGATAGCCCAGCTCTTTGAGCCATTTCTGGCATTGTAATCGTTCCTGCAGCGTGTGGCCGGGGCGAATGCATTTATACAGTGCCGGATCTGCAGTTTCCTGCTTGATTAAGTAACGGTCAGCGCCTGCTTCCCGCCAGAGCCGGTATACATCGTAGCTGCGTTCTCCGCAGGACAGGGTGACCGCCACATCCAGCTTTTTGATTTCTCTGGTGAGCTCAGCGATGGTTTCCGCCGGAATCAGCGGGTCTTCACCGCTTTGCAGTACCAGCGTGCGATATCCGGTTTTGGCAGCTGCGGCGGCAGTGTCGATAATCTGCTCCGGCGTGAGCCGGTACCGGCTGGCTGTGCTGTGGTCCGCACGCAGACCGCAGTAGCAGCAGTGCTGTCTGCAGTAATTGGAGAACTCGATGATACCGCGCAGATGTACCTGATTGCCGACGGTATTCTGCCGTACTTCATCGGCGGCCGCCATCAGCTCCGGAATCTGTTCATCGGGCAGCGACAATAATTGCAGCAGCTCTTCGTAAGTCAGTTCTGATGTGTGCCGGGCTTTGTCTAATAATGCGGTCAGTGTCTGTGTCATAGGCCATCACTCCGGAATGACATAATTGCTCAGCGCAGAACGAACGGTGAGGCCTTTCAGGCCGCCCAGCTTGCCGGTTAAAGCGCCGATTTCGTCGTTATCGCCTTCAATAATCACCACGATAACGTTCACAGCGCCGTGACGCGGGATGCCCATACGGCCAACAATCAAATGGCTGTACTGGCTCAGTAAATCGTTCATGTTTCTTACAGCCTCGGTATCTTCCACAATGATACCGATAAAACCAATCCGTTTTCCCATGCATTCAACTCCTTTTTTCCGTTTTTTCAGGGAACGTAAAAATCCCCGCACTCCAGATGGAATACGGGGAAGAAATATCGATATAGCAAAACTGCTATCAACAAGATACATATCGCAAAAAAATAACTGTGATACGACTGCAGGCAGCCTGCCGGAATCCGTTCCCCGTCCCTCAGGATATTCCCTTGGTATAGGTGTGGTCACATATAAATTTGTGTGCCTCCCCTTCATCCGCCTGTTTGCCGAAGCCCCCAGACCAATCAATTGGATTACCTTTAGTATAATCGTTTTGTCTTAATTTGTAAAGCAGGTGAAAATAATGGTTGTTGATAGATATTATTACAGAGAACACCGGATGGTCTGGCTGCTGTTACTGTTTCTGGCCGGGCTGCTGCTGATGATGCCATGGCTGGAAACAGCGCCGTCTGTTTTGGCAGCTGATACAGGAAAAACCGTTACCATAGCCGGTACGGTGCGGGAAAGCCGTGACGGGCAGAACTATTTGTGGCTGAAGCTGGACAGACAGAAAGAAATGCTTTATGTTTCTCTGCCGCGAAACCGGGAGGCGGAGAACGATACAGCCATCTGGTATCCTACAGGAACCAGACTGCAGATACACGGCCTGCTGGAATTGCCGCAGGGACAGCGAAATCCCGGCGGCTTTGATGAAGCACAGTGGCTGCGCAGTAAACAGGCCCGCATCAAGATAATGGCTGACGAGATTGTTGTTTTGCAGGAGCCGCAGGGTATCTGGCGCTTATCCTGGCAGATGCAGTGCTGGCTGAAAAAGACAGCCCGTCAGGTTCTTGCTCCAGAACAGGAGGGATTGGCTATGGCACTGCTGCTGGGCGAAAAACAACAGCTGGAACAGGAGTTTTACCGGTTGAGCCAGCGGATGGGCATTGCCCATATGTTTGCTGTATCCGGTCTGCACGTTGGTTTTGCGGGAACCTTGCTGCTTTTTGTGTTTCGGCTATTAGGCATGGAGCGAAACTGGCTGTCATTCGTCTGCCTGATGGCTGTGCTTGGGTTCTACTGTATTCTGACCGGGCTGCCGCCTTCCGCTGTCCGGGCAGCAGTGATGCTGCTTCTGGCAGCACTGGCCACACGCTTGCTGCGACCGCCGGCACCGGTTGATTTTCTGGCGCTGGCAGCTGTTTTATTGCTGTTTGACAATCCATTTTTAGTATTTGCAGCCGGGTTTCAGCTCTCTTTTGGTGTCACGCTGGCACTGCTTCTGTTTGTGAAGCCGCTGCAGAAAAAACTGCAATGGGTGCGCTGGCTCTGGCTGCGGGACAGTCTGGCAGTGGCTGGTGCGGCCTATCTGGGCAGTCTGCCGTTGACAGCCTGGCATTTTTATACGCTGTCTTTCTTATCTCCGCTGTTTAATCTGCTGCTGGTACCGGTGGTATCCATTGCTGTGCCGGCTATGCTGCTGGCGTTTTTGTGTACGGCACTGCTGCCGGCTGGCGGCAGTTTCTTCTTTTTGCCGGTAACCGTTCTGCTGAAATTTTTATTGCAGGGAACCACACTGCTGTCTGATTGGATCGGAACAGGACACTGGTATATCGGCAGACCGGGCTGGATGGCCATGCTCTGTTATCTGCTGTTTCTGTTCTTTTTGTGGAGATGGCTGTATAGAAAGAAAGAAGCGGAAACCTCTGCGCGAAATACTGCGGCAGTCTGTCTGACTGCTGCAGTGCTTCTCTGTATTCCTGCACCGCCTGACGGCGATGAACTGTTATATCTGGATGCAGGGCAGGGGAGCAGTGCCATACTGCGAACGGAACAGGGGGAGACTGTCATTTTTGACGGCGGCACACAGGAACGGGAGCTGGCCTCCTGTCTGGCCTGGTATGGTGTCAATGAAGTGCAGGCTATGGTACTGTCGCATGGAGATGCGGACCATATCGGCGGTGTTATGCAGGTGCTGGAGCAGATCCCGGTGCGATATCTCTGCATGGAATATAGCCAGATGCAGCGGGAAGCGGTACAGCCGCTGCTGGAGCTGGCACGGGAACAGGACGCAGCAATCAAACCGGTTGCAGCGGGTGCTGCCCTGGCATTGCAGAATGGAGAAGTGCGGCTGTATGCGGTTGCCGACGGCAGCACAGGAACCAACAGCAGAGCGCTGACAGCAGCTGTACAGATTGATGCTGTCACAATCGCCTTTCCCGGTGATTTATCGGTACAGGGGGCAGAGGCTTTTGTGAAGATGCAGCAGCAGATTACGATATGGACGGTGCCGCATCATGGCAGCAGATTTTCCGCCAGCGCATCCCTGTATCAGATGTTACGGCAGAAAGGCGTGCAGCTGGCAGTTATTTCTGCCGGGCAGCAGAATCGATACGGGCATCCCCATGAGGACGTTCTGCAGCTGCTGCAGAATGCTGGTATTCCCGTGCATCGCACGGACAGGCAGGGTGCGGTACGGATTTCCCTGGGCAGTTTCTCCGCTCCTGCGGAATAAGATGCATCGATTCTGTAAAAAAGTCGGAGAAATGCCAGGAATACAGAAAAAATTTTAACCATTTTGTAATTTTTGTGATATAATATACCTTGATAAATCATATACGTAACAAAGTGAAGATGATACACGAAAAACGTAACGATTCCGATAAACAGTTCGATGAAAAGGTGGAGTATTATGCATAACAAAAAGCTTGTTTCTATTTTATTACTGATGACGATGTTATTCACGCTGCTGCCAGGTGCGGCCATGGCCGATGTGGTGACCGGGTCGATACCGGAGGTAAGTGCCGCCGGCTACATTGTAGTGGAGGCCAGTACCGGGGAAGTTCTGTTCGGCAATAATTATCAGCAGCCGTGTGCGCCAGCCGGTACTGCGCAGATTATGACAGCCATTCTGGCCATTGAGAGCGGAAAACTGGATAATGAGGTGACTGTGCCGGAACTGCCTGATTTTAATGCCAGCGGTGCGGTGACCGTGCATCTGGGCAAAGGGGAGCACTATACACTGCGTTCTTTAGTAGAAGTGATGCTGATTTCCTCCGCCAACGATGCCGCTTATGCGGTTGCCCATGAAGTAGGCGGGTCGGTTGATAAATTTGTGACAAAAATGAATGACAAGGCGAAAGAACTGGGTATGACCAGCTCTGCCTTTAAAAATCCAAGCGGGATGGATGCAGAAGGCCAGCTGGTGACTGCAGAAGATATGGCCAAACTGGCGCGCTATGCCATGCAGAATGAAACTTTCCGTGAAATGGTGATGCTGCAGCAGGTAAACTGGAAAGGTGTCAGCTATGAAAAACCGCTGCCGACCACCAACAAGCTGTTCAGTATTATGTCTGAAACCACCGGTTTAAAAGGCGGCAGCAGCAGCGGTGCGCAGTATACGCTGGTGGGCTCTGCACAGCGTGAAACCAGAGAACTGATTGGTGTTATTCTGGGGGCGCCCGATGAAACCATTTATCAGAACATGAAAAAAGTTCTGACCTACGGGTTTGAACGTACAAAAATTGTCCCTGTGATTCAGAAAGACACGCTGGAAACAACGCTGGCGTATGAAGACGGAAAACAGGTGCGTGTGGCTGCGGGGGAAGACTACAGTGTGATTCAGTCCACCGACAGTGCATCCATTGTTTCGTATCAGCGCATCCTGACTGATGTGGAGCTTCCAATCAAGAAAAACAGTCAGGTCGGAGTTCTGGAAGTTCTGGTGGATGGTGCGGTGATTCATGAAGTGCCGCTGGTTGCACAGGATGAAATGCGCAAACCGGTGAACTGGCTGTTTATGAGTACCCTGTTCCTGTCGGTGGTTTACATTGCATCCATTATCAGCCGGATTCTGAGCAATGTGCGCCGTGCACAGCGCAAAAAAGAAGCGGCCAGCCGCAGCACAGCAGCAGCTGCTGCACCAGGCAAGAGAAATCAGTATGACCATCTGGTGAATTCGGTGGAACACCCGAAACAGCAGGCAAAAACAACAAAGAAAACACTGACCGGCAGCCGTGACCGCGATAAACGGTAACAGGTCATCGTAACAGAATTAATCAGCATAAGACAGATGCAGAAAGGAAAATCTCATGGACTATCATACTCTTCTTCAACAATTGCATAAAGGAGAGGTCCATGAGATTTATTTCTTTTACGGGGAGGAACATCTTCTGCAGCAGCGGGCCATGAAAGCGATGGAACAGCATCTGCTTCCGGCGGGGCTGGAGGATTTCAACAAAGATGTATTATCCGGAACAGACGCTACGCCGAAACAGATTGCCGAGATGGCCATGAATCTGCCGTTTATGGCCGAGCGTCGTCTGCTGATTGTACAGGCGCCGCTGCCGTTTCTATCCATTCCCAAAAGCGACAAAAGCGGGCAGGCGAGCCTGCAGTATCTGCTGGATTATCTGGAACAGCCCAATCCGCAGTGCTGTCTGATTTTCTGCGGCGACGGCGCACTGGCGAAAACCGGTACGCTGAATAAAAAACTGCAGGAAAAAGCGGTGCAGGTCGAATTCGCCCCGCTGAAAGGCAGGGTGCTGGAAAAATGGATTGTCGATTATGTGGCAGCCGCCGGGCGCAGGATTGACCGGCAGGCGCTGGAATATCTCAGCGCCATTAACAGCTTTGATTTGCAGATTATGGAGCAGGAACTGCAAAAGCTTCTGCTGTATCAGGAAAACGATCCGGTGATTACCCTGCAGCATGTGCAGGAGATTGTGACCAGAACCGTAGAGGCCAATATTTTTGCACTGTCCGACAGTATCGGCAGTAAAAAGGGCAGTGAAGCATTGCAGACACTGAAAGATATGTTTTATCTGGGCGAATCGCCGTTTAAAGTAATCGGGTTTCTGGTGCGGCATTTCCGCAATCTGATTCTGGTGAAGGAGTACCGGAACCAGGGGTACGACGAAAGCCAGATCAAAGAAAAAACAAAGCTGCATCCTTTTGTCATCAAAAAAAGTGTGCGGCAGGCAGAGCGGTTTTCCATGCTGCAGCTGATGACTGCACTGGAACGGCTGCTGCTCATTGAGGTGGAGCTGAAGTCCACCGCGTCCAGCGGGGAGGAACTGTTAGAGCAGTTTGTCATAGAGCTATGCTATATGTAAGCAACAGGAGGAATCAATATGGAAGCAGAATTCAGTAAAAAAATGTGTCGGCGTCTGGCTGATTACGAATACTACATCAAGACAGCGTGCAAATCTCCTTTGCTGCAGAAGGACAAAATACTGGTAGACCGGGACGAACTGCTGGCACTGCTGGCCGACTTACTGGTGTTTCACAGTGCCGATCAGCATCTGGAAGAACATATGGAGCTGGATATCAGCACCGTGCAGATGACAAAAGAACAGATTTTAAAAAATGCCGCATGGCAGGCACGTCAGATGGTATCAGAGGCAGAGGTGGTGCGTACCTCCACGCTGGAAAATGCGCTGGAAGATGCGAAAAAAGAGTCGGAACGCATAATGAACGAGGCAAAGAATTACGATGCCAAAGTGAAGGCGGAAGCCGAGGAAATTGTGAACATGACACTGACAGAACGCCGGCAGGAGCTGGAAAATGCGCGCAAAGAGCTGGAAGACAGCCGGGAAGGTGTGCTGGAAGATGCGCGCAAAGAAGGAGAAAAAATGCTGGAGGCTGTGCGCAAAGAAGCAGAGGAGCTGCGTCAGCGTCTGGACGAAGAGATTGAAAACTACCGCAAAGCCAGAGAAGCCGAATTGAAAGAATCGCTGAAAGAAGCACAGCAGATTGCGCAGGCCACCCTGGAGGAAAAAACAAGAGATGCTCTGCAGCTTTATGCCGATACTGTGCATAAAACAGAAGAGATGGCCAATCTGATTGTTGCCATCTATGAACAGCAGATGGAAGTCATCCAGCAGGACCGAAAAGATATTTCCGCCATTGTGGAAAAACTGGAACGGCAGGGGGTTCATCAGGGCTTACAGCGCAGCAGACGATAAAATATTAAACGGAACCATGACAAGAAAAGATACCGTGATTGCCAGAGGCAAAAACGGTATCTTTTCTTGTCATGGTTTGAGGGAAAACCATGGAGCGAACTGCCTGTTCTGCTGTATGAAATGTAAAAACTTTGAAAATTATCTCATATTTCTGCAACTTTTTTCAGTCTGCTGCCATCTATGATAATGGAATACATATCAGCCACGCCGCTGCTGGCCTGCCACCGGGAACGGCGGAGAAAGCCTGATGGAAATCGGCGGCGGAGCAGGAAATGGCGGCATAGAGCTGGAAATATTCTGCTGTAACTGATAGCAGGATTTTTTCGCTTTGCGAATCATTCTGATTTCCGAGGCAAACGGATTTGCCGGCGGCTGATAGAGCCAGCCGCTTTTGACCATACGATAGGATCTGGACATAAAAACACCTCTCTCTGAATCATAAACCTATGATATTACTGTATGCAAAATCTCCAGAGAAGGTGATATTTTACAGAAAGAAAATTTTCCATCATCTGAGGGTTGGTAAATTCTATTTGTAGTGTTATAATAAAAAACAGTGTGAAATGACAGTTGAGAGAGGAGCAGAACGGAATGAAACAAACAAGAAGAAAAAAATTTATCAGTCTGGTGCTGGCAGGTGCTATGCTGTTTATGAACTGCATGCCTGCAGCAGCAGCCGCCAACACCCTGACCATGCATGATTCATCGCCGATTACATCCGGCGCTGTCTTAAAAAATTACACCTGGGATATTTCAGACGGTGCAGTGAAAGCCGCTGTGCTGGAAATTGATCTGACAGACCCGTACGTACAGCTGGAAGTGGTGCCGGGCAAGGGTCAGTTTACCCAGCGTGCCACCGTAACCGCTATGGCCAGCCGCACCGATGCAGTGGCCATGGTAAACGGCGATTTCTATAACACAAAAGCAGAAGGGGCACCCATTGGCACCACCGTCATTGACGGCGAACTGGTATCGTCCCAGTCCTATCTGAAGGGGGTATACTGCCTGGGCATCACCGGCGGCGGTACCGCTTATATTGATGAATTCTCTTTTGAAGGGAAGGTAACAGCAAAAAACGGAGAAACCTATGGATTATCCGGCTTAAACAAAACCTTTTACTGGGAGGAAACCACCGGGCTGCACAGCCATCTGGGCCGGCTGCATCTGTACAGTGATATATGGGGCGGCAGCAAGCGCGGGATGGATTCCTACGTGGGCACACCGGCAGAAGTGATGGTGAAAAACAACCGCGTCATTGAAGTCGCTTTTGACGGCGGTTTCGACAGTGCTGTGCCGGAAGGCTGCTATATTCTTCACGGTGACGGAAACGCAGCAGACTTTCTGAAAAATAATGTGGCCGTGGGTGATTCCATCCAGATAGATTACTCCTACGCGCCAATGAAAGACTGGCAGATGGTTATCGGCGGCCATGCGCTGCTGGTTGACCAGGGAAAACCGGTATCCTACAAAAAAGACCTGTCGGCGCTGGGCGGTGTGCGCGCCAGAACAGCAGCAGGGATTTCGAAAGACGGAAAGAAAGTATATATTGTAGCAGTGGAAGGCCGCACCTCTGACAGTGCAGGGATTACCTTAGGCAATTTATCACTGCTGATGACCAAGCTTGGCGTGTGGAAAGCAGTCAACCTGGATGGCGGCGGGTCTACCGCCATGGTGAGCCGTCCGTTAGGCTCCACCGAGCGTGAGAGAGTGATTGATCCGGAGCGGAACGGTTCCGAGCGCAGCGTGGTAGAAGGCCTTGGCGTTTTCTCTACGGCACCGGCAGGGCAGGTAAAAGGAATTTTCATTTCCGGGGCGGAAACCTTATTAATCGGGGAAACGGCCGCATACAGCATCCGTGCGTACGACCAGTACTATAACCCTGTGAAAAATCTGAATACTATTGAACTGACCGAAGAGAACGGCTTAGGCACACTGAGCAATGGCAAATTTACAGCCAAACAGGCAGGTACAGCCAGCCTGAAAGCGGTGAACGGCAGCGTCAGCACCACACTGCCGGTGACCATTATCGGCAAAGAAGGCATCAGCCAGCTGAAGCTGAGCGTGGCAGAAGGCAACTTTATCGATGACAGCACCCATCAGCTGAAAGCAGAAGTGACACTGAAAGACGGTACCGTAAAACCAGTGAACGGTAACGCGTTAGAATGGAGTGTGGAAGGCTTTGACGGCACCATCGATGCCAATGGGTTATTAACCATCGGCCAGCTGGGCAGCAGCAAAGACGGCATTGTAAAAGCGTCCTACGACGGATTTGAATCCACATTGAAACTGAAATTTGCTGATGGCAATATGATTCAGCTGACCATCGACAGCAAAACCCTGATGAAAAACAACCAGCCAGTACCTATGGACGTGGCACCATCCATTGTGAACGGGCGTACCATGGTTCCGGTGCGGTTTATTGCCGAGGCTCTGGACGGCATGGTAGACTGGAATGCTGAGCTGCAGACCACCTATATTGCCTTTAACGGCAATATGGTGGAAATGCCGATTCTGTCCGATAACATTTACGTGAACGGCGAACAGGTTACCATCGACACCACCTCACAGATTGTCAACGGCCGCACCATGATTCCGCTGCGCGCTGCAGCAGAAGGCCTGGGCCTGGTTGTAAGCTACGATAACGATACCCGAACCATTACCATTACACAGCCTGAATAAACAGGGCTGAAACGGAGGACCGCATGTTCGACTATATCATCTTAGCATTTTTCGCAGCATTTCTAGGATTAAAATTTGCACAGACAAGAGCAGCCGGCCATCTGTGGTTCTTACTGCCGCTGCTTCTGGTAGTGGGCTTACACCAGGGGTGGGCCAGCCATTTCGGGGAAGCCTTCTTTGTATTCTACCGTGTTATGCTGCTGGCATCCTGCGCGCTGGCCGGTTATATGTACTACCGCGACTACCATAAACGCAACGCTGAAGCTATTGCAGAAAATACAGAAAAGCGCAGAAAACAGGAAGAAAAAATGCGCCGGCAACAGGCACAGGCCAAAGCCGGCAGGAAAAATAAAAAGAAAAAATAAAAAAATTAAAAAAAGTATTGACCTGAGTCAGAAAGCGTGTTATTATAATCAAGTCGTCAACGACATGCGGGCGTGGCGGAATTGGCAGACGCGCTAGATTCAGGTTCTAGTGGGAGCAATCTCGTGGAGGTTCAAGTCCTCTCGCCCGCACTTCCAGAGAGTTCAGGAGACTGAGCTCTCTCTTTTTTGTTTTCTCTGAAATATGGATTGTTTTGCGGAAAAAGCAGTTCATATTCTATTTAATGTATTTGAATATGAAACAGAATTGAAACAGACAGGCAACATTTCTGCTTGCAATGTATTCATCTTTTTGCTATAATATCTGGCAGTAACAATATCATTTGTGTAGATGAGGAGCCGTCACAGATAGGCAGTCACAGAGAGCAGGGTCACTGGCTGCAAGCCCTGTACTGGTAAACGTGAACGGGTTCGCCTCGGAGCATTCCGGCTGAAGTTCTGTAAAAATAGAATGGGTAAGCGGAACGTATGCCGGCGTTAACGGCTTGAGAGTGCCGGTATGCTGTGCAGCCGGTAAATTAGGGTGGTACCGCGAAATCAGACCTTCGTCCCTTTGTGACGGAGGTCTTTTCTTTTTTCTGAGCATATTTGCTCTAATCTGAAGGAGGTTACAATTGTGCGTGACGAGTTGAACAAAATCAAAGAGGCTGCCGTACAGGCTTTAGAAGAAGCCACCAGTATGGAGTATCTCAACGAACAGAAAGTTCGCTTTCTGGGGAAAAAAGGGGAACTGACCACCATTCTGAAAGGGATGGGGAAATTAAGTGCAGAAGAACGTCCAGTCGTTGGTCAGCTGGCGAACGAAGTGCGTGATGAAATCAATCAGGTGCTGGACCGCAAAATGGCAGAAATGAAAACAGCGCTGCAGGAAGCAAAACTGGCATCCGAAACACTGGATGTCACCCTGCCGGGCCGTGCTGTGAACCATGGGACAAAACATCCAATCACCATGGTGATTGAAGAAGCGAAACAGATTTTTATGGGCCTGGGGTTTGAAGTGGCAGAAGGGCCTGAAATTGAAAGCGACTACTATAACTTTGAGGCGCTGAACCTGCCGAAAGACCATCCGGCCCGTGATATGCAGGATACCTTCTATATCAGCCCTGAAATCGTGCTGCGCACCCAGACATCCGGTGTGCAGGTACACAGTATGGAGGCAAAACAGGGCGAACTGCCTGTGAAAGTCATCTGCCCCGGCAAAGTATACCGCAAAGACGATGATGCAACCCACTCTCCAATGTTCCATCAGATTGAAGGGCTGCTGGTAGATAAAAATATTCGCATGAGCGATTTGAACGGCCTGCTGTTATCCTTCTGTCAGGAAATGTTCGGCAAAGACACAAAAATCCGTATGCGCCCGAGCTACTTCCCGTTCACAGAACCTAGCGTGGAAATTGATATTTCCTGCTGCATGTGCCATGGCGAAGGCTGCCGTATGTGTTCCAACACCGGCTGGCTGGAAATTCTGGGTGCCGGTATGGTACATCCGAATGTACTGCGCGCCGGCGGCTACGACCCGGAACAGGTGAGCGGTTTCGCGTTCGGGTTAGGGGTGGAACGTATCGCTATGCTGAAATACGGTATCAACGACTTACGTCTGATGTATGAAAACGATCTGCGTTTTCTGCGTCAGTTTTAATGGGAGGTAGAAGCAATGCAGGTTTCTTATAACTGGTTAAAAGAATATGTAGATATTGATCTGTCTGCCGATCAGCTGGCAGAAGTCATGACAAGAGCCGGTGTGGCTGTAGAACATGTCATCCCCACCAATAAAGGGGTAAGCGGTGTGATCGCAGCACTGGTGCTGGACAAAACCCCGGTGCCGGATACGCATCTCAATCTGTGCCATGTTACCACCGACGGTGAAAACAACATTCAGGTAGTCTGCGGTGCGCCGAATGTGGCTGCCGGGCAGAAAATTCCGTTCGCAACCGTTGGCGCCGAACTGCCTGGCGGTGTGAAAATCAAAAAAGCAAAACTGCGCGGCGTGGAATCCAACGGGATGATCTGCTCCGCAAAAGAACTGGGTATTGATCCGGAACAGATTCCGCCGGAACAGAAAGACGGCATTCTGGTACTGCCGGAAGACACCGTACTGGGTACCCCAATCACCGAAATTTTAGGCTTAGATGACTACATTCTGGAACTGGATTTGACGCCAAACCGTTCCGACTGCCTGAGCGTGCTGAACATTGCCAAAGAAATCGGCGCTTTATTAGGCAAAGAAGTGCGTCTGCCGCAGCCTGAATATACTTCCGACAGTGATGATGTAAACGGTCTGATGACCGTTGCCATCGATGCGCCGGAGCTGTGCCACCGCTATGCCGGTAAAATGATTCGCGGCATCAAAGTACAGCCATCTCCATTCTGGCTGCAGCACCGGCTGCAGTGCGCAGGCATGCGTCCAATCAACAACATCGTAGACGTGACCAACTATGTGATGATGGAATACGGGCAGCCGCTGCATGCATTCGACTATCATGAACTGGCAGACCACAGAATCAACGTGCGCAAAGCTGCTGCCGATGAAAAAATTGTGACCCTGGACAGCCAGGAGCGCCGGCTGAACGATGAAATGCTGTTGATCTGCGACGGTGCGAGAGCCGTAGCCGTTGCCGGTGTCATGGGCGGCGAAAACACAGAAGTAACCGACAGCACTGTAGACGTATTTATTGAATCCGCTTACTTCCAGCCGACATCGGTGCGCCGTACCTCCACAAAACTGGGGCTGCGCTCGGAAGCATCTATCCGCTTTGAAAAAGGCATCAACATGGAAACCGTACTGACTGCAGCAGAACGTGCCGCACAGCTGATGCAGCTGACTGGCGGCGGTGTGGTAGTCGGCGGTGAAATCGATAACTATCCGACTAAGCATGAAGCAGTCACCATCGAACTGCAGCTGGCAAAAGTAAATGCCCTGCTGGGTACCGATATTACAGATGAAAAAATCAAGGAAATCCTGACCAGCTTAAACTTCAGCATCGTGAGCGATAACGGCGCTGCCATCGTGGTGGAAGTGCCTGGCTACCGTCCAGACTGCTCCATTCCGGAAGATTTAATTGAAGAAGTTGCCCGTGTATACGGCTATGATGCCATTCCGCAGACTCTGCCTTACGGTACATCCGGCCGCGGCACGTTAACACCGGCACAGAAGCTGCGTGATGCTGTGATTAACAAGCTGGCCGGGTTAGGCCTGTGCGAAGTGATGAACTACAGCTTCATCAACAAAAACAACGATGAAAAGCTGGGGTATCCGGAAGGCGATATCCGCCGCAACAGCGTTCCGATTCTGAACCCGTTATCGGAAGAACAGGGCCATATGCGTACCAGCATTGTGCCAGGGTTACTGAAAACCGTTCTGTTCAACCACAACCATCGCAACGATGATATCGCCATTTTCGAGCTGGGGAAAATCTATCTGCTGGAAGGTGAACTGAAACCGGATACTCTGGCTGATGAAAGATGGACGCTGGGCATCGCTATGAAAGGAAAATCGCTGACTACCTGGAGACAGAGCGGCATCAACTATGATTTCTACTACATGAAGGGTGTTATCGAAGAACTGATGGAAGAGCTGAAAATTGCCGATGTGGACTATATGCCATGCAAAGACAACAGCATCTACCATCCGGGCCGCGCTGCATACCTGTATGTGAACGGGCAGCAGGCCGGCGTGTTCGGTGAGCTGCATCCAACCATCGCCGATAACTACGGCGTGGAAGACCGTGTTTATATCGCAGAAATCAGCGTGGATACACTGGTTGCTGTGGGCACCGGCGCTGTACAGGTAAAACCGCTGCCGAAATTCCCTGCATCCACCCGCGATATGGCTGTGATAGTAGCAGAAGATGTGGCAGCATCCGATTTAGAAAAAGCAATCCGCGGTGCTGGTTCTGAACTGCTGGATGACGTGAAAATCTTCGACGTATACCAGGGCGGCCAGATTGCAGAAGGCTATAAGAGCATCGCATTTGCGCTGACCTTCCAGGCAGACCGCACTCTGACCGTTGAAGAAGTAAGCGTAGAATATGATAAGATTTTTTCAGTGCTGGAAGAAAAGTTTAACGCTGCCATGCGCGCATAGTGCAGGGCCCGTTCCCGATGATAGTGCGTGAATTTCAGGCGGAAAGATTGCAATAATTTTTCTTTTCGGATGGCTTGCAATCGCACCGGTGATATGCTATCATTAAATCAGGTTAGAACCTCCCTGCTAGGTGCGTATATGCTTGGTATGTTTTTACCAACACTTTTTATAAGGGAATCTGATTCTCTGTTGTGGGACTTGATGCCGGGTATGTTTAGTCGGAACGATGAATACAACAGGAAGATACCCACCTGCACATGCAGGTTCAAACGCTGGGCATTACGGCCATGTGGGGGTACATAAAGACCGACCGGGCAAACGGTCGGTCTTTTATTTTTGCTGCGTAAAGGACAAAGTCCAAAGCCGGAGCATTTTTGGCAGAATGACAGCGTCCAATATAACAACGCTTAACATGGCAAAGTTCAACATGACAATGTTCCGTATGATATGAAGAGGAGGAATCATCGTGCAGGAATTATGGAAGCTGTTCTGGATATTTTTTCGCATCGGCGCCTTTACCTTTGGCGGCGGTTATGTGATGATTCCTATTATTCAGCATGAAATCAGCGAAAAATATAAACTGATGGAGGAAGAGGAACTGTCGGAACTGTTAGTGATCGCCCAGTCGCTGCCGGGTGTGATGGCAGTGAATGCGGCTACCTCCATCGGGTTTAACCTCAAAGGGAAAACCGGTGCCATTATCTGCGCGCTGGGCGTGGCGCTGCCGTCGTTTCTGATTATTGTGTTCCTGGCCAATCTGATTTTACGATATAACGATAATCCTCATTTGCAGGGCGCGTTTCAGTGGGTGCGCGCAATTGTAGTCGGCATGATAGCGGCTGCAGCAGTGAAACTGGGAAAACCCTGCCTGAAAAACGGCAGGCAGCTTGTGCTGATTGCCGCTGCATTACTGCTGGCTGCGGCGGATGTGCATCCGGTTGTGCTGATTCTGGGCGGTGCTGCAGCTGGGTATGGTATGACCCGGCCTGAGGAAAAAACGGCGAAAGAAGGTGACAGCCCGTGATTTCCTTATATCTGGAAATGTTTTTTGTATTTGCCATGATAGGCCTGTTCTGTTTTGGCGGCGGCTACGGGATATTGCCCTTTATCCAGGGGGAAGTCATCGGCAGAGGCTGGATGACGGCGCAGGAGTTTATCAATATGATTGCGGTGTCGGAGAGTACGCCGGGGCCGCTTGGCATTAATGTGGCAACCTATGTGGGCTTCAGGATGGGCGGCATTGCGGGGGCTGTGTGTTCCACTGCGGGTTTGATGATGCCCGCATTCTTTCTGGTGATGCTGGTGACGCGCCTGCTGCGCACAGAACAGGGCGGCAAGCTGTGGCAGCGGTTCACCATCGGCATTCGGCCTGTGGTAGTGGGGCTGATTTTCTACGCCGCCTGGTCCATCGCAAAAACTGTTCTGATGCATACCGGCACAGCAGGCATACAGCTGGACTGGACCGGTGTTTTCCTGGCCGCTGCCGGTTTCCTGGCCGTGCAGAAATTTAAAATCCATCCAGTGCTGCTGATTGGCACTGCCGCCATTCTGGGCGCTCTGTTTGCCGGATAATTTGTTTGACAATTCGGCTCGGATGTAGTAGTATATTAACATACTAAAGCGTTACAGATGGAAAGGGTGCAGGGAATGTATCAGAGTAAACTGGAAGATGAACAGATTGATGGACTGTTTGAAGCAATGCAGCAGCTGGAAACCAGAGAAGACTTTTACCGCTTCTTTGAGGATATCTCCACGGTGTCTGAAATCAAAGCGCTGGCGCAGCGCATGGAAGTAGCCAGAATGCTGGACGGCGAAAAAACCTACACCGAGATTGCCAGTAAAACCGGTGCCAGCACAGCTACCATCAGCCGTGTAAAGCGCTGCCTGAACTACGGGGCCGACGGGTACCGGCTGGTGCTGGAACGCTTAAAAGAAAAACAATAAGCAGACAGGATGCGGGGATGACACTTCGCATCTTTTTTTCTGCCACATGGTAACCTGCGGAAACTATGGCACAAAAAGGATATCAAAAAGAATGATTATATTGTGTCGGCATTTGTGGTAAACTGGAACAGGAGGGGATGGCATGATATTGTTCAGCTTTTTTCTGATTTGTTTTCTGGCATCTGTGATTGGTGCCATCTGCGGGATTGGCGGCGGGATTATTATCAAACCGGCACTGGATGCCTTCGGCGTGCTGGATGTGGCAGCCATCAGCTTTCTGTCCGGCTGTACGGTACTATCCATGACAGCGTATTCGGTGCTGCGCAGCAAACTGGGCGGCAGCTCTCAGATAGACAACCGCATCGGTCTGCCCCTGGCCATCGGCGGAGCGCTGGGCGGTATTGCAGGGAAACAGCTGTTTTCCGCACTGGCAGCCGGCAGTGCCAGCCTGAATCAGGTAGGCTGTATGCAGGCCGCTTGCTTACTGCTGGTGACACTGGGTACCCTGATGTACACCATCTATAAAGAAAAACTGCCATCCTGCCGGTTTCAGAGCCGTGCGCTGTGTCTGACCATCGGCGGAGTTCTTGGTGTGCTGTCCTCCTTTTTAGGCATCGGCGGCGGGCCGGTTAATCTGGTGGTATTGTTCTTTTTCTTTTCCATGCCCACCAAAGCTGCGGCAGAAAACTCACTGTATATTATTCTGTTTTCTCAGATGGCCAGCCTGTGCACCGCACTGGTCACAAACAGCATACCGGATTTTCCGGCCAGCGTTCTGCTTGTGATGGTGCTGGGCGGCATCATCGGCGGCATCACCGGCAGAAGCCTCAATAAAAAAATATCCGATACTGCCGTGGATAAACTGTTTATTGGCCTGATGGTTGTGATGATTGTTATGAACGGATATAATATTGTGCAGTTTATGAGATAATACCTGATTCAGGTAAAAAAACACTCCCGTCATGACTGATTTCATCAGTCATGACGGGAGCAATTATTTGTTAAGGAAAAAATATTTACAGATTCTCTGTACGTCAGTCTTGCAGCGGAGCAAAACTGCAAGCCGGGGAGAAAATCATCGTAATACAGCTTTTCAGCACCGCATAGGTGTTGCGGCCTTCTTCTGTGTGATAAAGATGCTGGCACAGATGGGGGTAATCGTAACATAGATTGCATCCTTTCCGTGTCGTTATGGTGTGTCTTCTTCATATTCGTCAAAGTGCCAGCTTTCGGCTTCATCAATGCTGATACCGGCCAGCACCTGTTCTGCCGGTGTTTCAAAATCGCTGATTTTCAGCAGCCCGCTTTGAAACTCGCTCTCGGCATAATATTCCGGCGGGTACAGCAGTACCTGCTTTGTCTTTGCATCATAGTAGACAGCCATGCCAAAGCTTTTGCTGAACTGCCGCAGCTGCACATAGTAATTGCCGTTTATCAGCACGGCCGGGCAGCCATAGTTTTTTGCCGTAGTCAAATCATCATTGACAATTTTATAACGCAGTGTCACAGTGGTGTCGGCCAGATAAGGAATGCCGTAGAGTTCCAGAATGGAACGCACATATTTTGCGGCGCATATCGGCCCATTGCTGCAGCCATCCGCTGAGCGCACTGTCCGGATGCTGGCGGAAAAAGGCCTGTAAATCCGCCTGATATCCGCCGTTTAACATAATATCCCCGGATGGGTAGGGCAGGTTTGAAACCGGATTTTTTACAGCACATTCCGGTGCAGCAGCCGCCGCAGGGGACGGCATTTCCGGCATCCCTGCATCAGGGAGCAGTGCAGGTTTTACACTGCGGTTCACCGCAGGCAGCGGCGCACTGGATGTTACGCTGTTACAGGATAACGCCGGTGCAGGATCGCGGTTTTCCGGATTGTTTTTTGCTTCGCCGCCGGTCATCCGGATGGCTTCCCCGTTTAACAGCAGGGTATAGCTGGTGTGCTGCTGGCTGTCCTGACGGATGGAGAGAAAACCGGCATCAATCAGCCCCTGCCGCGCCCGCCGGAACTGGCTGATGCTGATTTGCAGGGTATCCAGCAGCATAGGGGTGTACAACTGCACATCCTGACGGCGGTAGCTGTTTAAAAATTCATAGAGTTTCAGCCAGAGCTGCATCTGACGGCCGCTCAGATTGCTGGCAATGGCTAAATGGTTGAATTCTCTGAAAATAGTGGCTGCGGTCATGTGGTATCTCTCCTCCCTGACGATTTGAAAATTGTGCGGGATTTTCTATGCATAGAAGTTCCTTCCAGCACAATATACAACCTGAAAATGAATTTGTCAAATATTGTTTTTTGAAAGTTTTTCTGGAATTTTGTCGAATGCACCGCGCAGAGCGGCGGTTATCCTGCTGAAAATGACGGATATCCTGATTTTACCAGAAAATATTTATAATTATCATAAGGAAAAAGATAGATAAGGTTTGCCCGAAGGTTTATTATGTTTTTCAGGTTTATCCATGTTTGATAATGTTTGAAAACATGTTTTTATAATACTATATATCATATAAGCGTTTGTAGAATCAAACAGGGGTGTCAGATGTGACAGGGGTATCCGGTTCTATACGCTTTTCGTTTGCAGAGAAAGATTATTTTTGCTATAATAAAACTGTAAATAGATTACAAAGGCAGGTGCTGAATATGCGAAATCAGATTTATTCGATAGATGAACTGCAAACCTGTTTAATTCCTGTATTTCGGCAGTATGGAGTAAAAAAGGCAGTGCTGTTTGGGTCGTATGGCAAAGGCACCGCTACCGCTTCCAGCGATATTGATTTGATGGTAGACAGCGGCTTGAGAGGCCTTCGCTTTGTAGGACTGCTGCAGGCAGTGCGGGACGCACTAGGCGGCAAAGATGTGGATTTGCTGGATGTGTCGCATATTGATGCCAACTCTCGTGTTGAGCGTGAAATCCACCAGACAGGAGTGTTACTCTATGGAGAATAGACAGATTATCGAGAAAATGATTGCATTAATTGATCGGATTGAATCCTACAGCCAGGGGATGGATTATGAAACATTTATGGCAAACAATATGGCTGTAGATGCCTGTGTATTTAATCTGAGCCAGTTAGGTGAACTGGCGGGCAAAGTGGATGATGTTGTTGAAGAATTAAATCCGCAGATTCCGTGGCGGCAGATATACGGTTTACGAAACCGGATTGTACATGATTATGAGGGCGTAAATTTAAAGCTGGTATGGGAAATTATCGAGAGTGATTTGCACGAACTGAAAGATGAATTAGAGCTGTTATAAAACGCATACCGTACGGCGTGCGTTTTTTATTTGCAAATAAAACAGGGGGATTTTACAGCCAGTTATGACGCCGGATGGTCTAGTTATGACATTTCACGGGTTAGTTATGACACTGCTATTGTAATTGTATGGCACAGTATATTATAATAAACAAAACTTCGACAGGCGGTGGGCAGCGTGGGAAAAATTATAGAACATCTGGAGCGGATACCAAGAATTGCAGTATGTGATGATGACACAAACATTCACCAGCGGATTTATGATTTGATACTGACTTATAACCGGCAGCATCCGCAGGAGCAGATGTATTTCAGCGCCTTTGCCGATAAGGAATCGCTGCTGGCCTTTCACGAAGTCATTGACCTGCTGTTTTTAGATATTGAGCTGGGCGAAACCTCCGGTGTGGATGTGGTGCCGCTTATCCGGCAGAAGCACCCGGATATGACCATTATGTTTATTTCGTCCCATACAAAATATTTTATCTACTCTCACCGGCTCAATGTGTTTCAGTTTTTAACCAAACCCTTTGACGAACGGATTTTCTTTGAAGAACTGGACCGGTTTTATGAGCGCTATCACCGCTCCCAGGATTTATACACCATTGTGTACAGAGGACGCACCGTGCAGTTTCCCATTCAGGAGATTGTGTATATGGAGGCCGAACTGCGGCGGTTAAAAATTCACCATGCCAAAACCGGTGTGTACGAAATGATTGGCCAGATTAGCCGGGAGGAAAAGAACCTGCAGCCCTACGGCTTTTTGCGGATTCACCACGGCTATCTGGTAAATCCCCGCTATATTGAAATGCTGAAAAGCCAGGAGGTTATTTTAAACGTACCCGACCCTGCAAACCCGGGCCAGCTGCTCACCCTGCCGGTAAGCAAGGGCAAAAGCCAGCAGGTACGGCAGCAGTATCAGCAGTGGCTGCAGCAGCAAAGGAGCTGATAGCGTATGGTTTCCATAGCGATTGATGCACTGGCAATCTGCCTGGAGCTGATTATATACTTTTTCTTTTTCCGGCACTTTTTTGGCAAGGCGAAGTTTTCCCCAAAAACCATGTTTGCCATTTATGCGGGGCTTGGGGTGGTTTCCTTTTGCCTGTCGTGGCTTGCTGTACCGGATATGGTGCAAATGATTGGCTATTTTACAGTGATTCTGCTTTTGGCCATGTGCTATGAGGGGCAGCTGTTTGTAAAACTGTTTGTACCCTTTCTGTTTCAGGCAATCGGGATGATGGTAGAAGGCTGCTATGTAATCATTCTGGAACCATTGCGGCTGGAGGGGCTTGCCTACGGCGAAGCAGGGCACAATGTGTATTATTTTACCGGTGTTGTGCTTTCCAACCTGACCATTCTGTTTCTGGTGCGGTTTCTTGCTAATACAAAAGATTATCTGTTTATCAAAAAACATGATATTGAGATTCCGTTATATTTTTCGGTTTTGTTTATATTTCCGGCAGCTATGCTGTTTGTCATTAATCAGCTGGAAATGCTGGTTTTGAAAATGGGGCAGATCAGCCTGTTTGCCATGCTGCCTACGCTGATTTTAACCGGTTTTACTGTGGCATTTTTCTTTTTCTTTGATGGCCTTTTACAGAGTATTCAGAATAAACAGCAGCTGGAACTGTTACGCAGCCAGCTGGAGCAGGAACAGTGGTATCATACCATTCTGTTAAACAGGCACCAGAAATTTCAGCAGCTGCGCCATGATATGAAATACAGTTTTGGCAATATTGCAGGGCTTATCAAAAACGGGCATAACGATGAAGCGTTACGGTATGCCCAGCAGCAGAGCGGCCAGCTGGCAAGTACATCAGTGATTGAAACCGGTCATCCGCTTCTGGATACCATGCTGACAATCCGGGAAGACCAGGCAAAAACGCTGGGAGCTGAGTTTCAGAGTTATGTGACGGCTGATTTATCCAAGGTGGAGATTTCCATGGATGACCTTGCCTCGCTCTGTTCCAATGCGCTCAGCAATGCGGTGGAGGCAGTGGCGCAGATTGCCGACCCTGCACAGCGCAAAATCTGGTGCAGTATTACGCAGGATAAACAGTATCTGCACATTGCAGTACGCAATACCACCGCTAATGATGTGCCTGTTATTGATAACACGGTGGAAACAACCAAGGCCGATAAAATACTGCACGGCTTCGGGCTTAAAATTATCCGGCAGATTACGGAAAAATACAACGGCACTTACACCCTGCAGTGTAAAAACCGCATGTTTACCGTTCAGATAACACTGCCGACCAACAGGGAGGAATGGCAATGACCTATCAGTTATCCATGCGATTAACCAGCTGGTTTGTTCAAAAAGGGCTGCTGCAGCCAAAAGATTACGATGTATATGTGTACTGTATCGACAGCCTGCTGGCCAAGCTGTTCTTTTACAGTACCCTGTTTGCAGCGGCGGTGTGGTTCCACATTCTGCCGCAAACGGTATGGTATTATATCGGTTTTACGGCCTTTCGCTATACCGCCGGGGGATACCATGCTAATAGCGACAAAGCCTGTACTGTTCTTACCTGGGCAGTATATATAGCCAGTATGTTGTTCGTGCAGCATCTGGCAGAAGGTTCGGCCGTATGGTCTGCAACACTGGCAGTGTGCCTTGTTCTGTTCGGCACAGCAACAGCTATAAAGTACGCACCCATTGACCATTTTAACAAGCCGGTATCGGCAGTCCGCAAGCTGGTTATGCGGAAACGCTGCCTGCGGTTTCAAATGCTGTTTATACTGCTTATAGTATTATTACTGGCAAAACAGGCTATGTTGTATGCACTGTGCCTTGCATTGGGCAACGGCATTGCAGCTGCCTTTTTATTATTTGCCTATTACCAGAAGAAAGGGGGGAACCACGCATGAAGCACGTATTTGCCCGTTTCTGTAACAGCTTTTTAGCACTGGCCTTATTGATTGGTACTGTGGATGTATCTATGATGTCAAGACTGGGCTTTTATCAGCCTCCCGTGCCGGAAGAACTGTTACACCGCGTAAACTAAAAACAGCACAAACCCGCTCTCTGCCTATTTTGCAGGAGCGTTTTGTGCTGTTTTTTTGTTTATGTGGTTATTACTTTTTCAGCTTCCATGTAAGCTGCTTTTTTATATCCTGCCAGTGCCAGATGTTTTGTGCATAATATAGCCGGTAAATGTGTTTTTCATCGGTAAATACATAATTGTACTTTTGTTCTGCGGTGCTGTGTACAATTTCATACACCAGTGCAACCAGTTCCTGCTTGTTCGGCAGCAGAGGATTTTTCTTACAGGTATGCCACAGTATCAGCTTTTGCAGCGCTTCTTTGGTGGGTTTACAGCAAAGCTCCGTCAGTTCTGGCCGGGGCAGCTCCGCACGATGCAAAAAGTTGGTAAATGGCTGCTGCCAGGGCAGCCCCAGTTTGCAGTAAGCCTGTAGTATGGCATAGGCATCAGCGCACCGCTGCACATTGTGTGGCTCCTGCTCCAGTGTATTCATACAGTCGGTAAACAAATCGGTAAGCAGCTGCTGTGCCGTGCGGGTATCCTGTGAGAGCAGCACCTGCTGTACATAATTGTTTACTGTGTTGGTGTGTGTTGTCATAGCAGATAATCCTTTTGTAGTGGAATGATAAAATTATACAGTATCAGATACATATAATCAATAATAGATAATGACACTGCACATAAAAATGAATAGCATGTAGTATCCTTTTAGTGGAAGTACAGAACCGAAACGGAGCGATACAAGATGCGGCATTGGATAGCACAGCGAATTTCAGCCATTATTACAGAGAAAAATATAGCGGCCAGAAAATTAAGTTTCGCGATTGGAAAATCAGAGGGCTACATGTCGCAGCTTCTCAACGGGAAGATAAATTTCCCTGTAGATGTTTTAGAGAAAATTTGTGAGGAACTGCATGTTACGCCGGAAGAGTTTTTTGCATATCCGCAGACAGATAATAAAAATGTCTATTTACTTCTGCGAGAAACCGAAGGTTTAACCGATGAAGATATCCTGTATTTGTGTGAATGTGCAAAATATCTGAAGGCAAAAAACCGACAGATACGCAAAAGAAAATAACAAAAACAAGCCAGAGGCTGGTACATGAAATACACATTCATGCACCAGCCTTTTTGCTGTTTCTGGGTTAATTATGACATTGGAAGGGTTAGTTATGCAGGATGTATTGCAATACAAATTGATATCTGTTATGGTAGGTGCAGGGAAAGCTTTCTGAAAAATTTACCGGCCGGTGAACGAAAATAGCTCTAAGCTCTATATTCTTTAGGAGGCGAAGTATATGAATAACAAATTTAAGAAAACTGTAGCAGGTGCTTTAGCAGCTACAATGATGATGACTACTTGTGTACCAGCGTTTGCATATACACCGGTAGATAAATTAGATATGCAGAGTCAATATAAACAAGTAGTTAATAATAATACAGATGCACTTGTAGTACTCAATAATATTGAAGCAGCGGTAGAAAAGGAAGGGTATACTGTCATTGAGGGTTTAGAAATTGGAAAGGCAAAATTTCAAGCGATTTATAACCAAACAGAGGATTTGAATGAAAAAGTCAAGATACAAGAGATTATCACTGGTTATGAAAATATGATAACAGAATATAAAATGTTTGAAGCCAACAGAGAAACCGTAAATTTATTGGGCGTAGAACATCCAGTATTATCTCCAGCTGTATCGGCTATTGTATCCTTTTTTTCTGTAAATAATTATATGCTATCTGCTGAACTATTGACACATGCAAAAGAAAATACAAAGGAAAGCAGCACCTATAGACCTACATTAATCAACCATGTTTATCAGACAACCGAGTATGTAAGAATACGTAATGGAAAGGATGGATCTTCATTAGCAGCTGCATTTGAAGGTGGTTCCTCTGTTGCCGAGAAGGATTGCTATTATGCAATTCATGGCTGTAGATATTATAAATCAGGCAATAATATTACAATCCATGATGTATATGATTTTGCACCTGGTTCTGGAGATTTAAACTATGACAATCTCGCTGGAACAGCTGTAAATGCAATGTTTATGGCTCAGACAGCAGGTGTCATTGTGCCGTATAATGTAGTTATCAGTATGTAGAAACAACTTGCAGTAAGTAAGGAGGTGAGTTTATGGTAAAGATAAAAAAGATTATCAGCTTACTTCTTTTGACTGCAATACTTATGGGGTCAACTAATCAGGCAATGGCGGCTGTGCTGGTAACGGTTACGCTGGATAATCCTGCTGTGGATACCATCGAAACGGTTGAAGACAAACTGGCGGAACAGAATACAAATGTTATTGCAGGGCTGGAACAGGGGAAGAAAATGCTGCTGGAACGGCTGGAACAGGCTGCAACTACAGATGAACGGGAAAAGATTCAGAATCTGATTGCCGGTTACGATAAAATGATTGCAGAATATACAGTGTATAAAAAGAAGGATGTAAAATCTCAAAAAATAACGGCTGGTATTGTTGTATCAGACCGGATGGCAAATCTGCTGGCAGCAGCGGTGTTATGCAATCGTGTCATTGATTATCCTGTTTCGGCTTTGTTATTACAGCCATAAGTATTAAATGCGTAAACAATCAGCCCGCGATTTCGCGGGCTGATTGTTTACGCATCTATCAAGAATTTATTATCAGGATAATGAAATGATTTTCATAATTCTGGAAGGAATTTCCTGCTGAACCGCGAATCCAGTATAGTATATCCGGATATCAATACAGAAAGCGTGGAGGTATATTGCGTGACAGCAAACAGAGAATATAAGGACAGTGTGTTTTCGCTGTATCTGAGCAATCCAGAACGGCTGATTGATGTATATAATGCAGTAGCCAGAACAGAGTATCCGCCGGATACGCCGGTGGAAATCAACACATTGACCGATGTATTGTATAAAAATCAGATTAACGATTTATCATTTATACTGGATGGACAGATCGTTGTGTTAATCGAGCATCAGTCTACGATCAACGAGAATATGGCATTACGATTGTTCTTATATAGTGCAAGAGTGTATGAAAAGCTGATGAAGTCTAACGCACTGTACAGAAAGAAACGAATCCCGATTCCGGTACCAAAGTTTATTGTGCTGTATAACGGCAATGAGAGATATCCGGAACACGGTGTGCAGAAACTGTCGGATTCTTTTGTTTTCCAGCAGGAAAACCCGCAATTAGAGTTGAAGATAGATATATATAATATCAACTATGAAGTGAACGCAGAGATTGTGCGGCGAAGCAGAAGCCTGAATGAATACAGCCGGTTTATCGGGCGAATCAGGGCAAATCTGGATGATGGTCTTGCATTGGAAGAAGCCATTAAACAGGCGATTGCGTATGGCATTGAACATGATATCATGAAAGAATTTTTAGAGGCGCATGGAAGCGAGGTGGCAAATATGCTGTTATCAGGCTGGAATATGGATGAGGCATTGGCGGTATCCAAAGAAGAAGGCTATGAAGATGGATTTGAAGATGGTGAAAAACTTGGCTTGGAGAAAGGCGAGAAACTGGGCGAACAGAAAAAGCAGCGGGAACTGATTCTGGCTCTGAAAGGTGTTTTGAGCCCGGAAGTGATAGCAGAAAAATTTCAGGTATCGCTGGAGTATGTGATGGCAGTGTTAAGCGGCGCCTCGATTGTATCGGAAGAAAGTGTGCCGTATGAAGCTGTGAAAAAAGAATAAAGAGGATTGAAACATAGACAGCCCGCGAAGTTTGCGGGCTTATTTTACATAATAGGTAGAATTTTTATTGCCTTTTACCAGTAGATACAGTATAGTGATTGTAGAACATACATGGCAGGGAAGGTGTTAACAAGTGGAAGAAAAGATATTTATGAAACAAAAAACGATGACTCTTTTTGAGCAATATATGAACCTGGATATTGATGCTGTGTGGATTGGGCTGGAAAAGCGTGATCATCCACTGTATTCCTGTACGCCAATTGGTGCAAATATTTTTGGATGGGATAATTGTATCCACTATTGTTTTATCGATGGCTTTGGTGAAATGGTGTTTGTGGTGAATCCGGAAAATTTCGGCGGCCCGTATGTATATCCGCTGGCAAGAAATTTTTCTGATTTTTTAGGCATGCTGCTTACGTATAAAACCACCAATGCGTTGCATCAGATTATTATTTTTGAGAAAGAACGGTTCCTGAGTTTTTTTGAGTTAGACAGCTGGAAGGAATACAACAATCGTCAAGAGGTAGTAGAGACACTAGCAGCGATTCAAAAAAAGCTGAACATTGTGCCGATGGAAGACCCATACGATTATGTTATGCAGCTGCAGAAAGAGTTTGACCATACAAAAATCCGTTATGTGGATGAATTCTATGAACAGACCGGATGGGAAAAACCGACAGAATAATCTACAGAATAACTATACCAGCCTGCAAATTTGTGGGCTGGTTTTAATTTATGGGTTAGTTATGACACTGGAAGGGTTAGTTATGCAGGAAGTATTGTAATACGAAAAAGAATCTGCTATGGTAAGTGCAGGGAAAGCTTTCTGAAATATATTAATATTGAAAAGGAGAATGTAATATGATGACAGGTATATATTATTCTAAAAGTTTTAAAGTACTTTCGTGGTTGTTGGTCATTACTGTTTTAATGTGTAGTATTTTTCCTCAAACAGCAAATGCAAGTACGATTGAAACCTGTGTTGGGGATATTTATGCGGAAGGGTATACAGAAACACTTTGCATAGAGGACAAAGAATACACTCTTGAGTACGGCTATAACGAAGCTGGAGAAAGAACGATTAATATAGTTAACTTAAAAAATAATAACGTTGATGTACTGACATTTAATGAGGCAAAATCGACTGTATACTTAAATGATGAAGTATTGGCATATATTAATGTTCAAGATATTTCTCGGGCCTCAAACAACGATGTGGCAATGCCAAATGCTGGCTGGACTTTAATCGGGACTGATAAAGTAACGATTGAATGGGACATGGCTGCAGAAGCAGTGGTAATCGGTGCCGCTATTGCTGGCGCCTTAGGGTTAATAGCTTTAGTTTCTCCGGCTGCAGTAACGGCAGGAGCGGTTTTGGCTTCCATTGGTCCGGCAATTGTGGCTGGTTGGGTAGGAATTTCAGTTGGCGGAACTGCTAGCCTGGCATTTTATCAAATGGTGCAATTTGGAACTGTACAATATCAAATGGAATGGAGTATGAAAGTGAATGGAAAAACATATGAATGTACTCCAATTGGCTGGGTAGCAAATCCTTATTATAGTATTAGTGATAGGGTTGTTGCATAAACAAAGTTAGTTAAATCAGGATGGAGGAGTATGATTGAAAAAGTATGTTTTTTTATTAATAACCATTGCATTAACTAGTGTGTTTATACTGGTTCACACAGCGAATGCTAATATGGAGTTGCGTCCGGCAGCAATAAAGTATGCGCTTTTTGTATCGGTTGTCATTTGGGTATTCGTTGTAGCTGGGTTAATGAAAAAAATATTTTTTAAATAAAGTTATAAACAATGAATATATAACTTCATCTCATTAAAAACTAAAAATGTAAAAGCTGTTACAGGAAAATTTATGTACCAGCTTTTTAACTTATCTGAAAGTATAATATCCCATAAAGGAGGAAGTTGCTATTCGAA
The DNA here is from genome assembly GCA_017547685.1 of Peptococcaceae bacterium. GTDB lineage: Bacteria > Bacillota > Peptococcia > Peptococcales > Peptococcaceae > UBA7185. The sequence goes on along the minus strand of JAFYPD010000092.1, from coordinate 109 downwards.
AACTACCATGGTATTTTCTTGTAATTATTATTCTCATTTGTGGCAGTCAGACTGTTTCATATGTTCTTGAGGACAGCAAGGAATATGTCAATGAATATACCTCTGGATA
>JAFYPD010000091.1 GCA_017547685.1 Peptococcaceae bacterium | reverse complement strand
GTGTTCAGTTGTGGTATAATGTACATGATCCATAGTGATTGCTCCTTTGGTGATTGTTGATTTGACACCTACATTCTACCACAGGAACACTGCTATGGATTTTTTATTTAATTGTTCAACTTGATTATACAATCAACCAATTTAAAAGAAAATGTATATTTAAAAGAATTGTTAGAAGAAACCAAACGTAGAACAACGTTGAGTTCGGAAGAACTGAAAAAATATGGATATACGAACGAACAGATTACAGAGTTAAAAAAATTGGAAAATAAAGAAACTATTACTGTAGCAGAAGCTAAAGCTCTTTCTCCAACAGTATCATTATCTGGACGTGCTACGAGTTTCAATTATAATGCTTCTAAAGATATGACTTATTTTAAAGCAAATTTTAGTTGGAATTGGAGTTCTCGTCCATTGGTACGACATACAGACATTATCGCATTAGGCTGGAATGGTGATTTTTATTTAGACCGTTCGGCAGGGAGCAATTATAATGTTGTTGTTGTAGACTATGATTCCGATGCTCTAAATCCTGCGGATATTGTAGATGAGATTCAGTTAGTTCAATACGAAGCAGGTTCTGTGGATGCAGAAATAGATGTCAACATCCAGAATAGCACCTATTGGGCAAAAAGTGGTGAAGGTAAAATTGCATTAGTACAAGCGGGCGAACAGCAAGTTGCAAAATTAGCATATAAATACATCCATTCTACAACCGCAATTTTACCAACCTTGGCTGCTGGAGGTGTAAGTATTTCCTATACTGGAGCGCCGTTTACAGAAGAAGTATATCCTACAATTGTTAAAACCTCGTACATGTGAGGAAATGTATGATTTTTTTGACAAGAGATATGCTTTATGGGATGATGGTAATTGTGACGATTGCGTCATGTTTATACCCACTGTTCTTAATAAAAGCAATAAAAGAATCTATCGAAGGAAAAGATGCACGAGTAAATATTCTTTTGACATGTTTAATTCACTGGGCAACAGTAATAGTGTTAATTATGTTTCCGTGGTGCTATTAAATAAGTTTGGTATAAAGAAAATTTTGAAAAATTTTTGATAAGGGGCTGTTGCAAAATAGATTGAGAAATCATCTGAAGCTGTTGCAAAAATGTTAAAGGAAAATGCTTTTGCAATTGGGAATTATCTTGAAACCAGTACAGATTCTTTTGAAGCGAATCTGATTCAATTTATGGCATTTGAATTAGGACTTCCAATTTCCGCGGCAAGAAATATTGCTTGGGCGATTTGTTTCTTTTTACTATAAGTTGTAGCAAAATCAGGATTATAGTTTTCCATTTTTATGGTAAACTGTATCCTGACTCATACATAGAGCGGAGGTGCTGGAATGGATTTAAAGCAGTTAGAAACGGATTATATGCTGTTGAAAAAAGAAATAGAAACTATGAAATATCACATGAGTATAATGCAGATGATGCTGCCAGATGATAATAAGTATGCATTTTTTCAGTATGTGCTTACGGCGAATTTATCAAAAGCAGAAGCTGCAAAGATTTTGAAAGTGCTTATGAAAATGAATGCTAAGATGAAAGGACGGGAGTTCCCGGATGAAATGTACATGGTCGGGGATGAACCGGTTCTGTTTGACACATCGCTGTCGATGGAACAGTGAGGAAAAGAGTTTGTGCAGTATATAAATACGCTCTTTAACGGTAAAGTTAATTCGTTGTATCTTTTAAAAGCCTGCAAGATGCAGGGGATGTATCGGGAAGTTTGTGCAATGTTAATAGAGCAGATAGAATAGTTCAAGCCCGCGATTGCGGGCTTATTTTACATAATACACAGAATCATTCTTGCTATTTAGCAGAAAATTATGTATAGTGATTGTAGAATTACAAACATCAGGGAGGCTGCATTGGTATGAGAAACATCGTATTCAGAAAATACAATAAAGTAAAGTTAGCTTCTGTTTTATGTGTGGCTGTGATGCTTTTAACGGGCTGTACACCGGCTTCTACCATTGAGGGTAAGCCTTTTGATGTGGATGGTGCCGGGTATTATAAAAATCTGCTGCATGCGGATTTTCACGGCTATGCGTTTCATTTTGAGGATGATATTAAAGGGCAGCTGATGACGCAGGAAGTATGGCAGGACGGGGAATGTATTGATATCAATGTTCTGTGGCATGGCGGAGTTGATGCGGATAGCAGCAAGGAGTATTATCTGGCAGCGTTCCGGATGCTGGATGAGGAAAACCGCCACATCGGGCAGGAGCTGCATGGCATGACTTCAAAAGAAGATGGTAAACAGGCGGTGCACGCAACGCTGGCACCGGTTCAGAATGTATTCCCGATGCCGGCGAGTTCTTACGGGTATGCTTTTTTAGATGATACTTTAAAAGTGGAGGCTAACGGCACATATATTCTGGCTCTCTGGGATATCGAGCAGGATACCAAAGGCTTTAAACCGCTGAATCTGAATAACATGCATAACGCTGATTATGCAGAGCAGATAAAAGACCATGATTATGTGATTCTGCTGAAACTGCAGTTGTTTGCTACGGAGGAAGAAGCTGTCACTGCTGCGGATTTGCTGAAATAAAGCTGTTGTGTGTCTTTGAAGAAGCAATCAAACAGGCAATTGCGTATGGCATCGAACACAATCTGATGAAAGAATTTCTGGAGAAAAACGGAGCGGAGGTGGCAAATATGCTGTTATCAGGCTGGAATATGGATGAGGCATTAGCGGTATCCAAAGAAGAAGGATTTGAAGATGGCGTTGAATACGGTGAAAAACTTGGTTTGGAGAAAGGCGAGAAACTGGGTGAACAGAAAAAGCAGCGGGAGCTGATTCTGGCTCTGATGTTGTACAACATCATATTCTATATAGCAGTCATGCACTACGGTGTGTGGCTGCTTTTTCTAACAATAAGAATTCGATTGAAATACGGGCTAATAATTGTTACTAAAGCATATAATATGATTATAGAATAGAAAAATACAACAAGTTACAAAAATCCATTCTAAAGAGCAGCTGACATATTGATTTTTCAATGCTGTCTGGATATAATAGAAAGGAAAAGTGCAACAAGTTGCAAAAACCTTTCGCAAGGAGGTTTGGCGATGGAGATTCGCAGAGATTTTTATTTGGATAAATTGATAAAAAGAAAAAACAATGGACTGATTAAGGTAATCACTGGTATTCGTAGATGCGGAAAATCCTATTTGCTGAATAACCTTTTTTACCGCCATCTGCTGGAAAATGGCGTGGACGCCGACCATATCATCCGTTTTGCATTTGATTCCGCAGATGATCTTTATCTCATTGGAGAAAGCCTGATTCAGATTGAAAAGGAAAAGCGTGGAGTTGACCCTGAAAAGTTCATGGCCTATATCCGTTCCAAAGTCGTAGGTGAAGGAATGTACTATCTGCTTCTTGATGAAATTCAGATGTTGGATTGCTTTGAAGCTGTTCTGAATGGTTATCTACGAAAAGATAATGTGGATGTATTTGTGACCGGAAGTAATGCAAAACTTCTGTCCAAAGATATTGCCACTGAGTTTGCCGGTCGTGGAGACGAGGTTCATATGTATCCCCTGAGTTTTGCCGAGTTTATGACCGTTTACAGCGGTGATAAGTACATGGGCTTATCTGAATATATGCTCTATGGCGGCATTCCTTTGATTGTTCTTCGTGAGGGTGCAAATGATAAAGCTGCCGCATTGCAGAATCTGTTTAATGAGATTTATATTCGAGATATTACTAAGCGAAATCGTGTGAGGAATATCGGTGAATTGGAAGATCTGTTGAATATCCTTTCTTCTGCTATTGGTTCGTTGACCAATCCGGAAAAATTGAAGAATACTTTCAAGACTGTAAAGAAATCCAGAATCACTTCCGTTACCATTAAGAAATATCTGGATTATTTTGAAGACTCTTTCCTGATTGAATCAGCACAAAGATACGATATTAAAGGAAAGGCTTACATTGAAACTCCGAAGAAATATTATTTTTCTGACCTTGGACTTCGCAATGCCAGAATCAATTTCCGTCAGTTTGAGCAGACCCATTCTATGGAGAACGTGATTTATAATGAACTTCGTATGCGTGGCTACAGTGTGGATGTAGGCGTAATACCGATTGCAGAGCGAGATCAGGACGGTAAGGTTATCCGTAAACAACTTGAAGTTGATTTTGTATGCAATCTTGGTTCTTCCAGATATTATATTCAGTCAGCATATTCACTTCCGGATGAAGCGAAGCGTACGCAGGAAATTAGACCGTTCAGAAAGATAGATGATTCTTTCAAAAAGATTATTATCACAAAAGATATTGTGCAGCCCTATTATGATGACTATGGTATCTTGACTGTGAATATTTATGACTTTCTTCTTGATCCGCAGATTCTCGAAAAATAAACAATGCAAACTCATGTTGCAGAGATTGTGCAACGAAGCCGGAGTCTGAACGAATACAGCCGGTTTATCGGCAAAATCAAAGCAAATCTGGCAGATGGTCTGGTTTTGGAAGAGGCAATCAAGCAGGCAATCGAATATGGAATTGAACACAATCTGATGAAAGAATTTCTGGAGGCAAATGGAGCGGAGGTGGCAAATATGCTGTTATCAGGCTGGAATATGGACGAGGCATTGGCGGTATCCAAAGAGTACGTACTGGATGTATTAAATGAAAGCATGGTGATAGCGGAATCAGAGGCTGTGTATGAAGTAAAGAAAAAGAAGTAACAACACGATATCATCGGATGAAGAATGGATGAGAGACAGGAAGTACGAAAAAAGTGTACTGGTTTAGCATTGTGCCAAATCAGTACACTTTTTATTTTGCGTATTTATCTGCCTTTTGCTTTCTGCTGCATCCAGTCGTGCAGGGTCTGGCAGACTTCGTCCAGTGGTTTGCGCACGATTGGCTGTTTGGGCAGGGAGTTGATAAAGTCTTTGCCGTAGCCTTTGCTCAGGAGCCGTTTGTCTAAAATTACGATGGAGCCCCAGTCGTCGGCGGAGCGGATGAGCCGCCCGCAGCCCTGGCGGAATTTCAGCACGGCCTGCGGCAGGCTGTAGGCTGCAAAGCTGTTTTTGCCCTGTGCCTGAATATACTCCATTTTTGCGCTGGTGATGGGCCTGGTTGGCGGCTGGAACGGCAGTTTGGTAATCACCAGGGTGGTGAGGCCGGTGCCTTTCACATCCACGCCTTCCCAGAAGCTGCTGGCGCCTAATACAATGGTGTTGTCGCTCTTGTTCAGGCTCTGCAGGATACTGGTGCGGTTGCCGTCCTGGCCGTGGGCCAGAATGTTGTAATCTTTCAGATTCGGGTTCCGCTTCAGCGCAAAGTAGGTTTTGTTCAGCATGGCGTAGGATGTGAACAGAATCAGCACGCCGCCGGTCACCGACTGAATCAGTTTTTCCAGGCTCTGAATCAGCATGGCCGAGTAGGTTTCCTCGCTGACCTGGGAGTAATCGGCGATATCGGTCGGGATGGCGATGCAGGACTGTTTCTGATAGTTGAACGGCGACGGCGTGATGTACGATAAATATTCGTCGTCGTCCAGCAGATAAAGCTGCGCGGTGTATTTTAAATTGTTGGCAATGGCCAGGGTGGCCGAGGTGAGAACAACGCTCTTGTTGGCTTTGAACAACCGCTCTTTTAACAGGGGCATCACGTCAATCGGTGCCACCGATAGGCACAGGTTGGATCCCCAGGTGCTGCGGGTGTATTCGATCCAGTAGATGTCGTTCTTCCGTTTTTCGCCTAAGAATGTTTCCATAAATTGATGCTGTTCGGCAAACCAGTTCTGGTGAAACACCAGCTCTTTGGCCAGCAGGTCTAAATCCTCAAACATGTCGATGCGGTTGCGGATATGACTCAGCCGGTTGTGAATGGTCATCACCATACCCTGGATGCGTTCCAGCTGGCTGGCAAGCTGCTGCCACCAGTCGGTTTTGCGCTCCTTGGCGGTGATGCGGTATTCGTTGCTGTGTGCCAGCTGATGAACGGTAAACACAAAGTCGATGGCGGTTTTCACCTGCTGTTCCAGCACGGCTGCATCGTCTTTCAGCTGACGCTGGGCCAGCAGCAGTTCGCCGCAGGCATCGGTGTTCTCGTGTAAATCTTTCACTTTATTGATAATCCGGCTCACCACGCTGCTGCTGCGCAGCAGATGCTGGCTGGTTTTGCGCAGAAACTCTAAATCCACCGTATCGGTAAACTGACGGGTGGCTTCGTCTTCCAGGTTGTGCGCCTCGTCGATAATCACGTGGTCAAAGCTCGGCAGAATCTGGTTTTCCAGCTTGAGGTTCTGTAACAGCAGGGCATGGTTGGTCACAATCAGCATGCTGTTTTCGCATTGTTTGCGGTTGTTCATGTAATAGCAGTCGCGGAACCGGCTGCACTGTCCGCCCAGGCAGGTTTCAGTCTGGCTGGCAATGGATGCCCAGTACTGATGCTCCAGCTTGTTGAAGTTCAGGGTTTCCTTGTCGCCCTGTTCGGTAAAGGTGAGCCAGTGAATCAGCTGTGCGATGAACAGTTTTTCGGTCCAGCTGACGGTGGATGCCTGTTTCACATACTGGTCAAACCGGCGCATGCAGATATAATTGCTGCGTCCTTTGCTCAGCGCCGCAGGAAAATCGTAATCCAGACACTGCTTCAGAAACGGGATATCTTTGTTGAAAAGCTGTTCCTGCAGTGCGATGGTGTTGGTGGATACCAGCACCCGGCACTGGTTTTCGTAGGCCCAAAGAAGCGCAGGCAGCAGATAGGCAAAGGATTTGCCCGTGCCGGTGCCGGCTTCAATGATGCCGTGGGTCTGGCAGGAAAATGCTTCGGCGATGGTCTGCTGCATTTTCAGCTGCTGCGGCCGGTGCTGATAGGAGTCAGATGCATTGGCCATCAGGCCGCCGGGCTCAAAAAAGGAATCCATCTCGTCAAAGGTGAGCAGCGGACGTTTTCCGTATACCGGTGTGATTTTTTCCGGTTTGTAGCGCTTGCCGATTTCAGCGCGGGCCACTGCTTCGCTCTGAATGGCGCGCAGCAATGCAGTTAAGCCGCAGTCTTCGCCTTCAAATACCTGAATGATTTTCTGCAGCACAAAGGGATCCATCTGGCAGGCCTGATCCGATAATTGCAGCAGCACCCGGGCTGTGATGTCGGCATCCTGCAGGGCGCGGTGAAAGCCGTCGCCATCGATGCCCAGCGCACCGGCAATGCTGATTAATTTGTAGCTGGTCAGGGTAGGCACAAAAATTTTGGCCATGTCGTGGGTGTCCACCCACTGGTTTGGCAGCACCCGGCCCAGATGATTTTCCAGCATGCCGCGGTCAAAGCTGACATTGTGGGCCACCAGCGTATAATCGCCGATAAACTCCAGCACAGCCGGCTCGATATCGCTCCAGTGGGGCTGATCTGCCACCATGTCGTTATCGATGCAGGTAAGCTGGGTGATAGTTTCCGGAATGGGGCTGTACGGCTGAATCAGCTGACTGAAGCGGTCGGCAATCTGGCCGTCAATCACTTTCACCATACCGATTTCAATAATTTCAGCGCTTTCGTCCAGCCCGGTGGTTTCTGTATCCAGACAAACAAAAGATAGTTTCAGCAAGGGAGATCCCCTCCAGTTCTTACAGCTGCCAGCTGTTGAGATATGCCTGCTGCTCTGCGGTCAGGGTGTCGATGTTGATGTTCAGGGCCTGCAGTTTAATCCGTGCCACCCGTTCATCAATTTCTTTCGGAACGGAATGCACGGTGTTTGCAAGCCCCGGATTGTTCAGTACATATTCCAGGCTCAATGCCTGCAGTGCAAAGGTTAAGTCCATAATTTCTGCTGGATGCCCGTCGCCTGCTGCCAGGTTTACCAGGCGGCCTTCGCCCAGCAGATATACTTTGCGGCCATCTGCAAAGTGGAATTCTTCAATGTTTGGTTTGGTGATGCCGTGTTTCACGCACATATTGTGCAGCGCTTCCTTGTCGATTTCCACATCGAAGTGACCGGCATTTGCCATGATGGCTTTGTCTTTCATCACAGTGAAGTGTTCTTCGGTGATGACTTTTTTATCGCCGGTAACGGTAACGAAGAAATCGCCCAGAGGGGCAGCATCTACCATTTTCATCACCTGGAAGCCGTCCATGATTGCTTCGATGGCTTTGATAGGGTCCACTTCAGTCACGATAACTTTTGCACCCAGACCTTTTGCGCGCATAGCAGCGCCTTTCCCGCACCAGCCGTAGCCGGCAATAACGGCTGTTTTACCAGCCACAACCAGATTGGTGGTGCGCATGATGGCATCCCATGCCGACTGGCCGGTACCGTAGCGGTTATCGAAGAAATATTTGGTCATGGCGTCGTTTACTGCAATCATCGGAATTTTCAGAGCGCCGTCGTTTGCCATGGAGCGCAGACGAACAATACCGGTGGTGGTTTCTTCGGCGCCGCCCAGGATGTGTTCCAGCATTTCCGGATATTTGCTGTGGAACAGAGCGGTCATGTCGCCGCCGTCATCGATGAATAAATCCGGTTTGGTGTGAATCAGCGCATCAATGTGGCCGAAATATTCTTCATCGGTAGCACCGTGCCATGCAAAAGCGGTTACGCCGCTGTCTACCAGCGCAGCTACCACATCATCCTGTGTGGATAACGGGTTGCTGGCAGCCACCGATACGTCTGCGCCGCCAGCCTGAATCACCAGTGCAAGATAAGCGGTTTTTGCCTCTAAATGCAGGCAGATTGCCACCTTTTTGCCTGCAAACGGCTGTGTGCGGCGGAATTCTTCTTCCAGCTGATTTAAAATCGGCATGTGATTTTTTACCCAGTTGATTTTTGCATGGCCCTGCGGTGCCAGAGCGATGTCACGAATCTGACTGTTTTTGAAAGCGGTCATAAACAATATCCTCCTTAAAACATACGCAAATCGCGCTTGTACGATCCTGTCAATGATAAAATACTCTAACTAATTTATTATAAGAGATAACAGGGGGAAAAGACAAGTGGTTTGTAGGGAAAAGACCGGATCCCAGGCAAGTACAAGTTTTTCTAAGAGTTTATGCATGTGTATCATCTCAGCATATGATTCTTTATAAAGTTATTGTATCAGATATGATGTTTGATGTACAATAAAATGGTAATTGTTATTGCATACTGGGCAGGTGGTAAGAATGGGTATTTTTGATAAAATGAAGGAGCCGGTGTTTTTGAAGGAAAGTACTTCACTGCAAGAGCAGCTGGCGCAACTGGAAGCATTACAAACAACGGATTCCCTTTTGCAGAAACAGATACAGAAAGATATTAAATTATTAAAATACGGAATTGCCGGGGAAGAAAAAATTGCATTTGAATTGAAAAACAGTCATATGCCGATGTTTGTACTTCATGATTTATATATAGAATATAACGGGTTGAGTGCCCAGATTGATTATCTGATTGTGACAAAAGGAAAAGCTTTTCTTGTAGAGTGCAAAAATCTCTATGGCAATATAGAAATCAATAACAACGGCGATTTTATTCGTACGATGAAATATGGCGCGCATTTTGAAAAAGAAGGGATTTATTCACCGATTACGCAGAACTTGCGCCATTTAGAATTGTTAAAAGCAATTCGCCGAGATCAGCCATTAAATTTTTTACAAAAACTGATTTTTGAAAAATCGTTTTCCGAATTATATTGTCCAGTCGTTGTACTTGCTAATCCACAAACTGTGCTTTATGCAAAATACGCGAAAAAAGAGGTAAAAGAGCAGGTAATCAGGGCAGATCAGCTGATTGCATATATCAGAAAGAAAAACGAGAATGCATTAACCTGCAATGAAATTGAGATGCGGGAATGGGCGGAAAGCCTGCTGGCATTACACAAAGATCGGAAGTTGGATTATACAGAAACATATAGAAAAGCAATCGCCGAAAAACAGGAAACAGCAGCTATGGAGGAATCAGCAAAACAGCAGGCGATTATCTGTCCGAAATGCGGTGCTGTAATGGTAAAACGCAGAGCAGCAAAAGGCCCGTATGCAGGAAATGAATTCTGGGGCTGTTCCAATTATCCGAACTGCAAGTGTATTATTAATATTGATACAAAACGTTGAGGATAATGATATTAAGATAAAATCAGAATCCTCAAGAAAATATGAAATATGTTAATTATAATCGGTGACCAATCAAAGTCGCCGATTTTTATTTATTGTATAGGAAAGTTCTGTTTTTATTATATGCAGTTGACAATACAGGTCTACCGTGATAGACTTGATAAAAAGAGAGGTCTATTAGAATAGACTGCGTGATGAGGTGAACGGGATGGAAGCATTAAAACTGTTTGACGGGGAATATAAATTTGCAAGTCTGGTGTGGGACAGGGAGCCCGTTGGTTCGGGCGAGCTGGTGAAGCTTAGTGCGGAAAAACTGGGATGGAAAAAATCCACAACCTATACAGTGCTGAAAAAGCTGTGTCAGAAAGGAATTCTGCAAAATGAAGATGCTGTTGTGACGGCGCTGGTAAAGCGGGATGCAGTGCAGCGGTATGAAAGCCACGCGGTGATGGAGAAAGCCTTTGATGATTCCCTGCCGAAATTTATCGCCAGTTTTCTGAGTGACCGCAAGCTGACGCAGAAAGAAGCCGATGAAATTATGCAGCTGATTGAGAGCCACAAGGAATAACAGCGATACAAAAACAGAATGGTGGTGACAAAACGATGGACAGAATTTTTATCACGATTTTGAATATGAGTATCACAGCCACTGGTGTGCTGGTGGTTGTGCTGATTCTGCGCCTGCTGTTTCAGCGCATGCGGGCGCAGAAATGGATGGTGTGTGCCCTGTGGATTGCCGTGTTTTTCCGGCTGCTGTGCCCGGTGGCATTCACCAGCGAGTACAGTATTCTGCAGATGTTGCCGCAAGACAGCATACAGAGTGAGAATGGTACACAGATGATATATATTGCAGAAGATGTGCATTTGCATCAGCTGCCGGAACCGATTGCAGTATCTGATACGGCAGAATATCCTGAACAGGTGACAATGCCGGATGCAGATGCATCTGTTGTGCGGGAAGCGGTTTCTGAAACCGCATCTGCCTTTGACTGGGTATCGCTGCTGCCAGTGGTATGGATGCTGGGTGTGGCAGTGTTTGCGGCTTACAGCGGTTATCAGTGGTACAGATTGCGCAGACAGGTGGAAACGGCAACTTTGGTGCAGGATAATATCTATGAGAGCGCCCAGATTGCCGGCCCTTTTGTGCTGGGGCTGCTGAAACCGAACATTTATCTGCCGACGGGGCTGGAAGCGCAGGCCAGAGGATACATTCTGCTGCATGAACAGAGCCATATCAAAAGGGGCGATTTGTGGTGGAAGGCTATTGCTCAGCTGGCCCTGGTGCTGCATTGGTTTAATCCATTTGTGTATCTGGCGTATCATCTGTTCAGTCAGGATCTGGAACAGGCCTGTGATGAAAAAGTTGTGATGCAGATGGGTGCGGAACATAAAGCCGATTATTGTCGTACCCTGCTGGCGATGACCATTGCACCGCGTCAGCTGTTGACACCGCTGGCTTTTGGCGAGAGCAAGACAAAGCAGCGGGTGAAAAATATTCTGCGTTATGGGCAACCGGCGGCAAGAGCCTGGGCAGTGTTCGCCATGATAGTGATTCTGGTGGTAATATCCTGCAGCAGTAATCCGGTACAGGAAGATGTGGATATGCCGTACAGCTGGCAGAATCCAAAAATGTATTCCTTAATGGAAAATGCTTTCTGGCTGGGGGAGAATCAGACACTGACCATGGTGTATGAGCTTTTATATCCGGATGACCCGCTGGCGCTGGATTCAAACATTCTGTTTCAGGAAACAAAAGGCCGAGATTACAAAACCGGCTGTTTCTCGATTTACAGCCGGAATAGCCGAGATACAGAAAAGCTGCAGGAACAGACAATGTTTCAATATATGGAGGCAGCCAGCTTTCTCTATCAGATAGATGATTATAGTGCGGTGCTTTATTTTCAGACTCAGGCAATGAGTACAGATGCAAAAGGGGATTCCAGGCTGACGCTGGAACAGCGTATGGCTTATCCGTATACGAAAGCCGGGCTGGAACAGGTATTACAGGATATCGGGCTGAATCGTTCCGATGCTGACATTGAGGCATTGTGGAAGATTGGAGAGAGAGTCAGCCGGGAAGAACGACAAATGCAAATGATTCTGGATTCGTTCTCAGATTACGATTTGCAGAGCAGCAGCATCTTTCTTCAGGACGGGAAATCTGACAGTCTCTATGTGCGGCTGGATGAATCGGAAGAACTGTTTGCCGTTGACCGGTCAGAAACCGATTATCTGAAAACTGCGCTGCTGATTTTTTCATACTGCCCGCAGCTGAACCAGATTGACATGGCACTGGTGGGGCGGCCTGATTATGTGTCCAGATCAGCAAGGTCTTATGAGACCAACTACTGGCTTACGTATCAGCGCGAGGAACTGGAAGCCAGATACGGCGCTCTGAAAATCGATGAAACAAGAGCAGTGGCGGAACAGCTGACTGAACTTTTAAACCGTGTGGAGCCAGTTACCCGTTCGGTGGCTAGGCTGCCGGAAATGAGTTTTGCTGAGGAAATGAAACGTATTGAATTTGACCCTGTGGTTCCATATCACGCAAAAGGGGAATATGAGCGGCTGCGGTTTTCCTTACTGCCCGGGCAGTTTCCGCTGGATGACGGCTGCTATCTGCAGATGGATATGGTAGTTGCCGGCGATGAAATGATAACACCGAAACTGGTTGAGAGCGATTCTTCTCTGTGGATTTACGGCGAGGAGGCACAGTGGAAACAGACAGCGGAACCGGTGATGCAGTGGAATACAGCAGAAGATGGCATGGCCCTGGTGCGTTTTGAAGGGACGTATCAGGTTGTGGTGCCCCGCTGGGATGCAGAACTGCGCCAGGCGCTGGAGGATCTGGGCGGTGTACCGCTGGAAGATGATGCATCACTCTGGACGCTGGTGTACGGCGGCAATCTGGTATTCCAGCAGCTGTTTCCGCATGAAGTTTTGTGTTATCAGGCAGCAGTGCGATAATGTGCTGCCACTTATGTCGTAAAATCGACCAGTTATGACAGCATTATAGTTTCTGTTGCATAAAATGTGATAGAATACCTCATGCTGATTTGCAAAGGTGGGATGACGTGGTGCATGGGGAGAAGGGGAAGTCCGTTCTGAACCTGGTGATATTGCTGTTATTGTGCGTGCTTCTGACGGTCGGTGTATCCACCAGACTGGAGGAACCGGTGTTTACACAGGTGTATTATGAGCAGAGCAATGACCGAAAGGGGCACACGGTATATTTTTATATGATTCGCAATGTGGAGGATAATCGGGGCGAGCCGTTTCGCTTCTGTTTCCCGGAAGATGCCACCATTGACTGTACCTTGCAGCCGGTGCGGGACTATGCCGCTTATTCTAAACTGATGATGCAGGATCAGAACCGCTGGAAGCAGGGCAGCCGCATGTACGGAAGATACCGTGTGGAATTGCTGGAACTGCGGTTTTTTGTGCCGGAGGAAGAGCTGCGCAATGGCGCTGTGCAGTTAAGCGAAGGGAAAATCTATTTCCGGGAAGGCTATTATCAGAATATTGATTTTGGAACAGTGATCATTTATCCGGACGGGGAGCCGATGCCTTCTTACAATGGCCAGACGGTACAGCCGATGACTACTATCTCTGTGGGTGATTTCTCAGAGCGGCCGTATTTTGCCACAATCGAGCAGGTGTGGAGGTATCTGCACAACAGATAAAACAGAGAACAATCAAAAAAACAGATATGTACGAAAAACAGAGTATCATTTCCTCATCCTTCTATAGTCGGAATTTTTGGAAATATACTCTGCTTTTTTATGTGTAAGTCAGATTGTGTTTTCGCTCTGGTTTATATAAATCTTTACTGTTCTGCAGGTGGTTGTGTTATATTCTGTGTTTCTGGCTGCTGTTCCTGAGCTGGCAGGACGACGGATTTTTCAGTTTCCTGCTGTATCATTTTTTTAACCGGTTTCATCACCTGTTTTTCTTCGGGCAGCATCAGCGGAGCCCAGAGGGTGGTGGTGATGGCGTTCAGCATTCGTTCCCGCACGGTACTGTTCATGGCTTCAAAGCGGGCCATTTCTTCTTTCATGGTGGTGCGCTTTGTGATGCCGTCGGCCGGGCAGTTGTTCGGCACAACCGGCAGATCCAGCTTGCTGGCAATGGAGATAATATCTTTCTCGTATACATAAATCATCGGACGGATGACGGTGATATCGGCGCGGCTCAGATAGGTGCGCGGTGAGAAGGTGTGCATGCGGCCTTCGAATACCAGACTCATCAGGAACGTTTCCAGCGCATCGTCCAGATGATGACCCAGCGCAACTTTGTTGCAGCCCAGCTGTTTTGCAATATTGTTGATGGCACCGCGGCGCATGTTGGCGCACAGGGAGCACGGGCTGGATTCTTTGCGTTCTTCATATACAATGCGGCCAATCTGGGTCTTTTCCAGATGAAACGGTACGCCCAGTTCCCGGCAGTACTGGCCTACCAGTTCATAGTCGTTGTCCCAGCCCACATCCAGTGAAATGCCGTGCAGTTCAAAAGGGATTGGCAGAGTTTTCTGTAATACAGACAGGGCATACAGCATCACGGTGCTGTCTTTGCCGCCGGACAGACCCACTGCAATTTTATCGTACGGCTGAATCAGGCCGTATTCACGGCTTGCTCTGCGGATTTTTGCCAGCAGCGGTTTGTTGAGTTTACGCCACACAGGCAGGACTCCTTTCTATATCATACGTTATCGCTCTATTATACTGGAAAGAGGCTGAAAAAGCAAAATAAATATGGTTGCGCGGCTCAAAAGTATGGTATAAAATAAAGAAGATATAGGAAAACACATTCTGTGCCGCCGTGCACAGCGAAAGATAGACAAGGAGTGCTGAAAGATGCTGAACTTAATCGATGGGAAACAGCTGGCGCAGAAACGCCGGGAAGAAGTGAAACAGGCAGTGGACGACTTAAAAACACAGGGGATTACGCCTGGCCTGGCTGTTATTTTAGTGGGGGAAGACCCTGCATCGCAGGTATATGTGCGCAACAAGGAAAAGGCCTGCCAGGAAGTGGGATTCTATTCCGAAGTACATCGTCTGCCGGAACAAACCAGCCAGGAAGAATTATTACAGCTGATTGACCGTTTAAATAACGATGAAAAAATTCACGGTCTGCTGGTACAGCTGCCGGTACCGGAACATATTGATGAGAAAGCAGTCATCCATGCCATCAGCCCGAAAAAAGACGTGGACGGCTTCCTGCCGGAAAATCTGGGTTCTCTGCTGATTGGCGAACCGGCTTTTGAACCTTGCACCCCGAAAGGCTGTATCGATTTGATCAAAGAAACCGGCATCGATATTGCCGGCAAAAAAGCGGTTGTGGTTGGCCGCAGCAATATTGTAGGCAAACCGGTGGCTATGATGCTGCTGCGTGAACATGCAACGGTTACCATCTGCCACTCGAAAACAAAAAATCTGAAAGAGGAACTGCTGGCTGCTGATATTGTGGTGGCAGCCATCGGGAAAGCAAATTTTATCACTGGCGATATGATTAAAGACGGCGCAGTGGTAATCGATGTAGGCATCAATCGTTTAGAAAACGGAAAAATGGCCGGTGATGTGGACCGTGCCAGCCTGGAAGGCCGTGACTGCTGGCTGACACCAGTGCCAGGCGGCGTAGGCCCGATGACCATCACCATGCTGATGAAAAACACACTGGAAAGTGCAACGCGCTAGGAGGCGGATACCATGGGACAGCAGAGAGCAGAACTGGATCAGGAGATTCTTTTAATCTGCGAGGACATTGAACAGTGCCTGAAACGGGCAGAACAGCTGCCGGGATACAATGACAGTTCGTCGTATTATTGCCGGTTAATCACATTAAAAGAAAAAATCGCAACAGAACGCCGTCTGCAGGAGGAAGTCAGTCTGCCTTGCCGCTTTCTGCTGGAGCATTTCTCTCTGTTCCTGGGCAAGTGGGATTATACCATTGGCTGTAAATACGGACTGGTACAAAGTGGCCGCGGCATGCTGTCCGACATCAAAGTGGGTGAGTGGGGCAACGTAAGTCTGATGATTGACGGGCTGGAAGTGACATGGCGCGATGCCGATTATCATTATATGTTCTATCCGGACAAGGTGATTTTGCGGCCGAAAGCTGCCGGTAAAAACGATATTTATCTGTATTTCAGTTATGCGTTTAAATACGGAAATGTTCTGTCCAGGTTTGCTGATGCGGCAAATGATCCACAGACGATTTACTGGCATCAGGAACTGCAGGAAAACGGATAAATCAGAAAAGCCTGAAGAAAGGGGTGCAGGAATGCGAAACAGGCTGGCAATTGTGTTATGTTTGTCTGTGCTGCTGTGTGTGCTGGCAGGCTGCGGTGCTTCTGATCCTGCATCGGAGCCGGAACAGGAACCGGCAGAGGAAGCAGTGATTGAATCCGGTATTACTGTGACGGGAACGATAATTGAGGCAGCAGGAAAATCAGTTGATTTAGGTGAAAAAAACGAGTATATCAAATCCATTGCAAGCTGCCGCTGGCTGGAAAAGACCAAGGTGGCAGCCCAGTGCCGGATTTCTGGCACAAAGAGTCAGGCGTATTATTTTGTTGTGTATGATATGGTGCGTGATATGTATGTGTATGAGCAGTATGGAAAACAGTTTATCTGGCAGAACGACGACATGGATACGCTGATTTATGTGCTGGATTATGCCGGGGAAGGGGAACCGTCGCTGGTATGTAATAAGAACGATATGGTGCTGTATGAGAGCAGTGCCGAAGAGCAGATTTACAATGTGGCTTTTGTGCCGAAGGGCATCAAGGTAGAGCTTGCTGATTTACGGGGAAATCATCAGCGGCAGGTGCTTGTGGAAGCTGCAACATAATACGAACAACAGATGTCCGGCTGTCTGATAAAGATGGCCGGATTTCATATTTTGAATAAATGAAAATGCGGATGGAAATACTACCCACGGAACCGTTCTGTATGGCAGTATTTTTTTCGTGAACAGCGTATGAATAGTTGTATCAATAATTTTTTACATTATTGAATTGAATTTTTTTCCTGTTCAACTTGTTATTTATGCAAAAATAGAATATAATATAAACGTTGGTTTGGTCGGAAAAATAAATTGTTTTATAGTAAGGAGGCTACGGTTATTAAGAGTAAAATCTATGATGGTGTCAGTATTATTCCTCTGGGCGGCCTGGGTGAAATCGGGAAAAATATGACAGCAATCAAATGTGACAATGAGATTTTAATTATCGATGCCGGGTTACTGTTCCCTGATGAGGAACTGCTGGGCATTGATATTGTAATTCAGGATATCAGCTATCTGCTGGAACACAGAGATATGGTAAAAGGTGTTGTCATCACCCACGGGCACGAAGACCATATCGGTGCGCTGCCATATTTGCTGCGCGAAATCAATGTACCTGTGTACAGCATGAAGCTGACCATCGGTTTAATTGAAACAAAACTGAAAGAAGCAACTTTTGCAGCCAATCCAAGGCTGCATGTTGTAAAACCACGGCAGGAGTTCAAAGTGGGGTCATTCCGTGTGGAACTGATTCGTACCTGTCACAGTATTCCGGATTCTGTAGCAGTTGCAGTACATACACCGTACGGCATTATTCTGCACTCTGGCGACTTTAAATTTGACCAAACACCGGTTGATGGTCATTCCATTGACTATCAGCGCATCGCGGAGCTGGGGAATAAAGGGGTACTGGCATTTCTGTCAGACAGTACGAATGTAGAACGGCCGGGGTACAGTACTTCGGAAAAATCTGTTGGAGAAAGTTTTGATCATATCTTCCGCACGGCCAGTGAGCGTATCATTATTGCTACGTTCGCATCCAACGTGCACCGCATTCAGCAGGTTATCAATGCTGCCTGCAATTACGGGAGAAAAGTTGCCATTGCGGGGCGCAGTATGGTGAATATTGCCAATGTGGCCCAGGAAATGGGATATCTGGATGTGCCTTCCGGCACGATTATTGAACTGGATGAGCTGAGTCAGTATCCGCGCAATGAAGTGGTACTGCTGACCACCGGCAGCCAGGGGGAACCGATGTCGGCCTTGACCCGTATGGCCATGTCTGATCACCGTCAGGTGAAAATTGAAGCAGGCGATACCGTGATCCTTTCTGCTTCGCCAATTCCAGGCAATGAAAAACTGGTATCCCGCGTCATTGATATGCTGTATCGTCTGGGTGCCAGAGTGATTGCCGGCTCTAACAACGGTGTGCACACTTCCGGTCACGCCTGCCGCGAAGAACTGAAAATGATGCTGAATCTGGTGAAACCAAAATATTTCATTCCGGCGCACGGTGAATATCGCATGCTGGTGAAACATAAGCAGCTGGCCATGGAAGTGGGTATTCCGGAAGAAAACATTTTCATTGCCGAGAACGGCAGTGTGATTGAAGTAAATGAATATCAGGGCGCCATCACCGGCAAAGTGCCTGCAGGCCGTGTTCTGATTGACGGTCTGGGTGTGGGCGATGTAGGGAACATCGTGCTGCGTGACCGCAAACAGTTATCGCAGGATGGGATTCTGATTGTGGTTGTGACACTGGACCGTGAAAATCATACCATTGCAGCAGGGCCGGACATTGTATCCCGCGGTTTTGTATATGTGCGGGAAGCCGATGAGCTGATGACCGGTGCAAAAGAAAAAGTGGCACAGACCCTGGAAAAATATCTGGAGCGGAATATTGTAGACTGGTCCAGCTTAAAAACAGGGCTGCGTGACAGCCTGAGCAAATATCTGTATGAAAAGACACGACGCAGACCGATGATTCTGCCAATCATCCAGGAAATTTAAGCGAATATGCAAATCCTTTGCGGAATCTGATGCAGGATTCTGCAAAGGATTTTTTATGTTTGAATTGTCAAGTTAAAAAAATAAAAAAACTTTTTATTTTATTCGGTTTTTTGTCCGGAAATGGTATAATAGTTCCGTTATTAGAAATATACGTAGGAACAATACGTAAATATAACATCCAAATGGAGGAAAAGAACATGTATCAGAAAGAAGAATTACAAGAAATCAAACGTGTAGCGGAAGTGTTTGGTGATTTCCTGAAAAATCATCCGATTGTAGATCTGGCGTATTCCGAAAAATTCGGGTATATGCTGGTGCACGGTGCAGACGGCCGTTTAGATGATGAGTGGATTCCAATGGAAGTAACGTCTGGCCGTCATCTGTTTGACCTGCTGTGTGATGAAATCTATGCGGACTATCTGGAAGCCAGAGAGGACGGCTTTGATGCAGACATCACCGAAGCGGACCAGGATGCAGTTATTGAACTGATTGAGAAGTACGCAAAACAGCTGCCGGAATATGATATTACAGCAGCTGATATCTTTGTAGAAGAATAGGATTGTGCAAGCGTTCCGCTGATTTCAGCGGGACGCTTTTGCTGTGCCGGGAAAGCTGCGTGAAAAATGAAAAATATTCCTGTCTCTCGCGTTTTTTTACTGATTTTCTGTTGAAAAAAAAACACTGAAATTCTATAATAAAAAGATACATATGGATTATTCGGTAACCCATAGAGATTTGCAATCGTAGGAGGAGCAAATATATGTTAACAGGGAAAGAAATCAGACAGATGTTTATCAGATACTTTGAAGACAAAGGACACACCCATGTGGCCAGTTCTTCTCTGGTTCCTTACAACGACCCGACGCTGCTGTTCACCAACGCGGGGATGAATCAGTTTAAGGATGTATTTTTAGGCCTGGAAAAACGGGACTATACCAGAGCGACAACATCGCAGAAATGTGTACGTGCCGGTGGTAAACATAATGACTTGGATACAGTAGGCCGTACGGCAAGACACCATACCTTTTTTGAAATGCTGGGGAACTTCTCCTTCGGTGACTATTTCAAACGGGATGCCATTAAAAATGCGTGGGGCTTTTTAACGGAAGAGTTAAAACTGCCAATCGACAAATTATATATTACCATCTATACCGACGACGATGAAGCCCATGATTTATGGCGCGAACTGACTCCGGTACCGGAAGAACGCATTATTCGCCTGGGCGAAAAAGACAACTTCTGGCAGATGGGTGAAACCGGTCCATGTGGTCCTTGCAGTGAAATTCATATCGACCGCGGCGCCGAGTTTGCCTGCAACCATCCGGATGGCTGTGCTCTGGGCGTTTGTGACTGCGACCGCTGGCTGGAAATCTGGAACCTGGTATTCATGCAGTACAACCGTGATGAAAACGGTGTGATGACACCGCTGCCGCGTCCAAGCATCGATACCGGCATGGGTCTGGAACGTATCACATCCGTTATGCAGAATGTAGGCAGCAACTACGATACCGACCTGATCTATCCACTGATTGAAAAAGTAGAAGAAATCTCCGGTAAAAAATACGACAGAGGCCAGAGCGGCTTCCCGTTCCGTGTAATTGCGGACCATGCGCGCTCCTGCACATTCCTGATCTGTGACGGTGTACTGCCAAGTAACGAAGGCCGCGGCTATGTACTGCGCCGTATTCTGCGCCGTGCAGTTCGTTTTGGTAAAACTCTGGGCATTGAAGGTGCATTCCTGTACAAATTCAGTGCAAAAGTTGCTGAAATGATGGGTGAAGATTATCCGGAACTGAACGAAAAACTGTCCTTCATCGAAAAAGTTATCAAAACCGAGGAAGAACGTTTCCAGATGACATTAAGCGATGGTATCCGTATCGTAAACGACAATATCGAACGCTTAAAAGCAGAAGGCAAAACCGAAATCGATGGCGCTACTGCATTCACCTTCTATGACACGTACGGTTTCCCGATTGACCTGACGCAGGACATGGCGGAAGAGGCCGGTATGACGGTAGACGAAAAAGGGTTCGAGGAAGCCATGAAGGCACAGCGCGAGTTGTCCAAAAAATCCAAAAAAGATATCACCGCATGGGATTTAGCTTTCACTGTGAAAGAACAGTTGGGTGATCTGGATAAAACTGAATTTGTCGGCTATGAACAGCTGGGTGTGGAAACCACGCTGGCCGGTATGATTGCCGACGGTCATAAAATCGAGGAAGCGGAAGAGGGGCAGGAAGTATATGTGGTACTGCCAGTGACTCCATTTTATGCCATGAGCGGCGGTCAGGCCGGTGATCACGGTGTGATCAGCGGTGCTACCGGCAAAATTGTAATCGACAATACAGAAAAAATGCCGGACGGCAAATATGTACATCACGGTGTGGTGAACGGCACGGTTGTTGCAGGTGAAGCTGTGACAGCGCAGGTAGCTGCCGCAGTTCGTCAGGCAACTGCGCGCAACCATACAGCAACCCACCTGCTGCACAAAGCACTGCAGGAAGTACTGGGCGACCATGTACATCAGGCAGGTTCCTCGGTAGATGCACAGCGTCTGCGTTTTGACTTCTCCCATATGTCTGCCGTTACAGCAGAAGAACTGGCACAGGTAGAACTGAAAGTGAACGAGGTAATTCTGCAGGCGATTCCGGTAACTATTTTTGAAACCGGTATTGAAGAGGCGAAAAAACTGGGCTTCACTGCACTATTCGGCGAAAAATACGGCGATGTGGTACGCTGCGTACAGGCTGGCGACTACAGCATGGAACTGTGCGGCGGTACCCATGTATCCAATATCAGCCAGATTGGTCTGTTCAAAATTGTAAGTGAAGGTGCTGTAGCTGCCGGGGTACGCCGTATTGAGGCGGTTACCGGTATGGCTGCTTACCAGTATGCATTACAGAAAGAACAGCTGGTGGCAGAACTGGGCAAAGCTTTAAAAGCAAACGAAAAAGATATCATCAGCAGAGTAGAACAGCTGGGTGCACAGAACAAAGAACTGGAAAAAGAAATTGCACAGCTGCATGCTGCATCCTCCAAAAATCAGGTAGACAGCCTGCTGAATCAGGTGAAAGAAATAGGCGGCGTGAAACTGCTGGCCTGTGAAGTGGAAGCAGCGGATATGAACAGCCTGCGCGATATGAGCGACATGTTCCGTGACAAACTGGGTAGCGGCGTTGTTGTACTGGGTGCTAAGAGCGAAAGCGGCGTGAACCTGATTGTGGCTGCTACCAAAGATTTAACCAGACAGGGCATCCATGCCGGCAACATGATTAAAGAAATCGCAAAAGTGACCGGCGGCGGCGGCGGCGGCCGTCCGGATATGGCACAGGCCGGCGGGAAAGACTACAGCAAACTGGCAGAGGCTCTGGCACTGGCAGAAGGTCTGGTAGCTGCGCAGGTGAAATAAGAGAACAGAATATAACGTTAGATAAAGGAGTGACTGGGTATGGATTTAGACAGCACCATGTTTTTCAGAGCAGAGAATAACAATGAAAATGCCATACAGGAAATCTTAAAAACTGTATATGAGGCGCTGATGGAAAAAGGCTACGACCCGATCAATCAGATTGCCGGATATATCATTTCTGGTGATCCTGCCTATATTACAAGTCACAAAAATGCCCGCAATCTGATTCGCAAGATGGAGCGGGACGAGCTGGTGGAAGAACTGGTTCGCAGTTATCTGAACAAGTAACAGGAGAAGCAGGATATGAGAGTTATGGCGCTGGATGTGGGCAGCAAACGGATTGGCGTTGCCCTCAGTGATCCGCTGAAAATCACAGCACAGGGTCTGCAGACATATAATCGCACAACATTAGAGGAAGATATCGCCGGTCTGTGGAAGTTGATAGACGAGCATGAAGTCAGCCAGCTGGTGGTAGGACTGCCGAAAAATATGGATGGCTCCGAAGGCTTCAAAGTAGAGGAAGTACGCCAGTTTATCGCCGATTTGACAGCAGAACGGCAGATTGAAACCATCTGGATTGATGAACGATTAACCACCGTCAGTGCGGAGCGTGCCCTGCTGGAAGCAGACGTGTCCCGTGCAAAACGAAAAAAAGTCATTGACAAGATGGCTGCTGTGATTATATTACAAAGCTATTTGGACAGACTGTAAGATACAAATAGAAATTAAAAGAGAGAGGTGCTTATAATGGCAGATGAAAAAAACATGGTGGAAGAAGAAATGGATAACGTGCTGATTCTGGTAGACGAAGAAGATCAGGAACATCCATTTGAAGTAATTGATATGATTGAAGTGGACGGTAATCAGTA
Source organism: Peptococcaceae bacterium (assembly GCA_017547685.1). Lineage (GTDB taxonomy): Bacteria > Bacillota > Peptococcia > Peptococcales > Peptococcaceae > UBA7185. The sequence continues at coordinate 25,794 of JAFYPD010000091.1, read as the reverse complement.
TGCGGTGCTGACTCCGCTGGAAGAAGGCGCAGAAGAGGACGAAGCAATCATCCTGAAAATCGTGACCGATGAAAACGGCGAAGAAATGTTGTGGGATATCGAAGACGATGAAGAATGGGAAAAAGTTGTAGATATCTGGAACGACTCCCTGGAAGGTTAATCGAAACATCATGGAAAGAAGCTGTAGCAATACGGCTTCTTTTTGTTTTGCCAAAAGAAACAGTTATAAAATTCCATAAAAAAGTAAAGACTACTGCTGAGGTGGTGCTATGTACTGGGGCGGTGGTCTTTTTCTTTTCTTATGTATATTTTGTTTTCTTCCAATGCGGCTGCAGTTTTTGTTAGAACATAACAGCACGTGGCGTGGAACTGTGACCGTTCATTTTTTATGGGTTTCCCGCACCGTACATTACCCGGAAGAAACAGAGAAGATGCAGGAACAGAGCATTTCACCGCAAAACGATTCGCAACAGACGAAGCAGAGAGCAGAGCGGCATACAGCGGCAGAAAAGGGAGAGACTGCAAGATACAGAATATCTGACACATTCCATCATGAAAAATCGACATGGAAACGGCAGTGGAAAAAAAGCTGGTCAGACTGGTGGCAGCGCACATCTTTTCAGATACACTGGCGCGCGCTGATTGATTTCTGCACAAAAGGCATCCGGATCATCAGCAGGCGATTACAGCTGGAAGAGCTGTCTTTGCAATGCGACATTGGCTTTTCCCGGCCTGACTGGACTGCGTACAGTTACGGCCTGTTCTGGACCATATTATCCGCTCTGCCGCAAACCTGGCTGGAACATGGAACCTTTATGTATACACCCGATTTTCAGCGTCCACGGCAGGAAATTGTTTTACAGGGTATAATTTGCTGCCGGGTCGGGCAACTTATCCTTATGATAGTGTCATTGTTCTGGCTGACCATAACAGCCATGCTGGAACAGAAGAGGAAGGAGCAGATGTTGTATGAAAGCTGATTGTGTTGGCGGACTGATGGAAACTGCTATGGAGAATATCAAAGAGATGGTGGAGGTAAATACCATCATCGGCGATGCCGTTGAAACGCCAAATGGCACGGTGATTATCCCTGTATCAAAAATGTGCTGCGGGTTTGCATCGGGCGGAACCCATGTGGCATGGAAGCGCGATAAAGATGCGGAAGAGAGTCAGCCGCCCTTCGGCGGCGGTGCCGGTGCCGGTGTATCAGTGCAGCCGGTTGGTTTTCTGCTGGTAGGCGACAAAGATATCCGGTTCCAGGTGGTGGACCACAGTGCACTGCTTGACCGGTTAATTGATGAAGTGCCGCAGATGGTGGAAAAACTGAAACAGAGCAAGCAATCCCGTAACGCGGATTTGTTTGCCCAGCAGTTTGAGAAAGCCATCTATGACAGTTTTCCGCAGAATATGGAACAATAAATATTGTAACATACAAGGGACTATGGTAAAAGTGGCTGTATAAGCTAACAGACGATAGTTCCTTTTTTTGGTTTGCAAAACAGAAATGCATATGTCAAAAAACGCAGCAGCATAAGACGATTGATTTTTCCTCTAAAATATTCTATCAGATGACGGAATATTTTTAAGTATTTGTATGTATGTACAATGTCACGCTTAAATTGATATGTTTCAGTTTTTTATTGAAGCTTCTCCAGTAATATTTGAAACATAAGCGTATAGATGCATGCTATACTTTTTATGAAAGAAATAACTTTGTCATTTCTGTTACTTAAAATTTTTTTTGAGGAGGATGAATGATTTATGTTAAGAAACAAAGGTTTAACAGAAAAACTGATGATTCTAGGGATAGACGGGATGGATCCTCGTTTCACCAGAAGAATGCTGCGGGAAGGGAAAATGCCGAATGTGCAGAAACTGATTGATGCAGGGGCATGCAGAGAGGACTTGATGCTGCTGGGTGCAAACCCGACCATTACACCGCCATTGTGGGCTACACTGGCTACCGGGGCATATCCAATGACACACGGCATTTTTGACTATGCGATTTCCGGAGACCCTCATAAAGAGATCACCATTGATGCATTTTCGTCCGCATTTTTAAAAGCAGAACCGATTTTTAATATTACTGCAGAAGCGGGCATTAACACACTGGTATTTCATTGGCCGGGTGGAAGCTGGCCTCCAACTGTAGACAACGGACATTTGTGGACAGTTGACGGTTCCAGCCCGGGTGCAGTAGGCGGATGGACAAGCAGACTGGATTTCGACAGCATTATCATTGCAAGTGAATTAACGAAGGAACCTAAGTATCAGTTCATGAGTGCTATTACCAGTGACTTGCGAGGAGATGAAACCCTGCGTTACTATAACTACAAAGTTGGTGACCAGATTTTAGGTAAATTATCTCCTGAAGGTCAGGCATTGCTGAAAGAATATCAGGAAAAAACTGACGCTATGATTGGCGTAGATGGTTATCATAACAACGTGAACTACAAAATTCAGACAGATGCTGTAAAACATACGCAGTGGGAAGTAGCTGATTTCCCTTGTAGCTGCAGTATGTCTCCAATTACCGAACCTGACGGCTGGGAATTTGACATTCCGGAAGGCAGCAAAGAATTCGTAATCCGGATTGTATTTGGCAGAGTAACACGTTATGGTCTGATTCTGAAAAATGCAGATGGTAAATATGACCGTGTAGCAATTTATAAAGACAAATCTACTGCTGAACCATTGGCTATTTTAGAAGATGATGTATTCTATGAACGCATGTATGATACATTCACCAACCAGACCGGCGAACATCCGGTAACACGCAACATGCGTATGCTGAAAATTGCAGAAGACGGCAGCTATGTACGTATCTGGTCTTCTCCAAGTATGTTGTGCGATGATGATCGTATTTTCTATCCAAAATCTCTGCACAAAGAATTAACCGACCTGTTTGGACCGCCACAGCCAAGCAGCCAGATGAGTGGCCGTGATGCTGACCTCATCATGAAATGTAACAATGTACAGTGGAACTTGGCTGCAAAATGGCAAAGCCAGTGTATCCATCATTTAATTGAAACAAAAGACATTAAAGCAGTATTCTCTCATTATCACAATATAGACTTACAGACCCATAACTATATTAAATACCTGAAGAATCGTGAAGATTCCAATCTGGATGAAAGCGAAGTTCTGAAGTTTGCAGAAGCTACTTATAAGACAACGGACGATTATCTGGGAACATTTTTGCATTACCTGGATGAAGGCTGGACCATTATGGTAGTCAGTGACCATGGTCTTACCTGTGGCGAAGAGGATTGTACATGTATTCTGGGGGATATTGTCGGCGTCAATGTAGACCCTCTGCGTAGATTTGGATATACCGTTCTGAAAAAAGATGAAAATGGCAATGACATCGCGGAAATTGATATGTCCAAAACAACCGCATATCAGACTCGTTCCTGCAGTATTTATGTAAACCTCAAAGGCAGAGATCCGGAAGGTATTGTGGATCCTGCGGACAAGTGGGAACTGGAAGAACAGATTATTACCGATTTGTATTCCATGAAGGATCCAAAGACCGGAAAACGTATGGTAAATCTGGCATTGCATAACAAAGATGCTTACCATTTAGGTCTGGGTGGGCCTGGATGCGGCGATATTACATTCTTTATGGCTGATGACTATACACTGGGTCATGGTGCAGGGATGTCCACCTCTGAAGGTCATAATGACACATCCTTGTCCCCAATTTTTATTGCAGCAGGGAAAGGAATCAAACCTGGATTTACAACAAGCCGTGTTATCCGTGAAGTTGACGTTGCACCTACAGTGGCTGCATTGCTTGGCGTTCATTATCCGACAGAATGCGAAGGCGCACCGGTTTATCAGATTCTGACAGATCAAATCTAATAAACGTTTCTGCAGATAAAAGATTCTTTGTACCATAATCATAGATCTATCAGGCAGAAAGGTCTATAATCTAATATAATTATTTCGTAAACAGGGCTGTCGCTTTAACGATTTTTCATTCGTTAAAGCAACAGCCCTGTTTTTATAGTACCCGGGTATTTTAAAGAAACATCTGTTTGGCAAATAATTGCTGATTTTGCAGATAGGTTTTTAAAAATGCAATCAGAATTTCATCTGCTTCTGTGAGCGTATAGGAGTTGGCATATACAATCGTACAGGATGAAAAAACCGGTTCAGCAAGTGGGCGGATAATGATATCCGGGTAGAGAGATTTCATTTTTGGAAAAAGGAATCCTGCAAGAATGCAGACAGTATTATTTTGTGTAATAGCATCCAAATGCTGATAAATGCTCGATGAAACTAAATTGATATTTTTTAAATGATAGCTGGCTGGTAAAGCAAACGGCAATGTCGTGGTGACAACATCGGAACAGCGTTCCAGGGAAATGCTATCATTTTTTGCCAGATCGGACTTCTTATTCAAGTAAACATAGGCTTCAAATTCTCCTATCGGGATAGAATGAAAAAGAGCGGGAGCGTTAGTTGTGATGTGTGATGTCAGATCATATCCCAGCAAATATAAATGATCAGAAATCATCTGTTCCCCGGTAATTTGATTGTTGATTTCCATGCAGAGTAAATCAATATTAGGTGCAATTTCTTTAAATTTATTGACAAAATCACCTAAAAAGACGGAAAAAGACGGAGCAATATGTAAAATACATTTCCCGTGGCAGGTTTGCGCCCCTTTCCCTGCAGCAGATTGTTTCATGGAAAAATGATTTTGCATGGCCAAGTAATCTGTCAGTATCTTTTCTGCATATTTTGCAAATTCAATACCGTCTTCGGTGAGAGAAACGCCCTTGTTTGTGCGAACCAATAATGTAAGCTGCATTTCTTCCTCTAATGAGGTGAGAATATTATTTAATTGCTGCTGCGAAATGTATAATCCTTTGGCAGTCTGGTTGATGGACTTTGTATTTGCCACACTGATAAAGTAACGCAAATGTTCGATTTTCATGAAAACACCTCATAACTCCTGCATCAATGAAAGAATGGTATGCTGCAGATAATGATATAATAACATTTTAATAATAACATTTTATCATTGCATTGTAAACTTCATAAGGCGTCAGGTACATAAGACATTTACGAGGTTGTTCTGCCGTACCAAACATTCCGGTGCAGATCACTCGATAGATTGTAGACTAACTAATCGAATATAAAGATTTTTCCAGTTTTTATAATTGTTTTAAGAAGATACGGCTGAATACATGCAATTACATATTCAAGAACAATAAAAACCTGTTAGCCTGAAAATTCGGAGGGATTTGCCTGTTAGACAAATCCATTTATCTGCGATATATTGAATCTATAAGGTTCCTTTATAAATTGAGCTCACAAGGTTACAATAAACATGCATGTATCAGGGTAATTTATTTTTTCTTTTCAATGAATGGGGAGGATTTTTATGGCAAACAATCAGGCGAATTGTGCTTATTTTGATAACATGAAAGAAATAGGAATCAAACATAAGCATATGTTCTGGATTTTTTCGATTTGTTATTTCTTTGACATGATGGACATGAACCTGTTTGGTTCTTTAGGGGCATCGGTACAGGCGACCTTTTCGCTGACCAATGAACAGGTGTCGCTGTTATCTTCGTTATCGTTCTATGGGATGTTCTTCGGCGGCCTGCTGGGCGGCTGGATGGCCGACAAAATCGGCCGTAAAAAAGCGTTACTGTACAATGTACTGATTTTCTCTCTGGCTTCGCTGGGGAATGCTGTATTTAGCAATTTCTATCTGTTTGCATTCTGCCGCTTTATGACCGGGTTCGGGATTATCGGTATGAACATTATCGCAATGGTATATATTGCTGAAATGATGCCGGCTCATTCCCGCGGCAAATACCAGGGACAGATGGCAGCGCTGGGATCGTTAGGGGTTCCGTTTGGAATTATGCTGGCAGCTGCTGTTGTTCCACGCAGTCCGGAAGCATGGAGAATTATGTTTTTGCTTGGCGCAGTAGGGCTTGTTCTGTTCCCAATTGGGATGAAATGGCTGTATGAAAGCCCAAGATGGCTGGTATCCAAAGGCAGAATTGAAGAAGCTGACAAAGTGGTGGAAACAATGTCCGGTATGCAGTCTAATCTGGCAGCTGCTGTAACACCTTGCGTGGAAGATAAAGTTGGTATGTTGGAAACATTAAGGTTTCTGTTTAGCAAAAAACAGGTCGGCAGTACCATTGCGCTGGCCACAATGGCAATCGGCTGTGTAGTAGGGGGGTTCTATATTGCAAACTGGATTACCGTACTGCTGGTACAGATGGGCTTTGAATTACAGATGATCTTAACCTTTTCCATGCTGGGAATGGTTGGCGCTCCTCTGGGTGACTGGATTTCTTCTAAAATTTCTGATATGGGCGGTAGAAAAACTCCAATTACCGTTATGTTGTTCCTGGCAACAGCATTATGTCTGATTAACGGGCTTACTGTTACCATGTTCCAGAGTGCTATGGTTGCGCTGGCCGCTTACTTCATCACAAACCTGTTCCGTGCAGCATGTGCAACCAGTGCTACCACCATGTACTGGACCTATCTGGCAGAAAACCTGCCGAACAGATATCGCAGTACCGGTACTGGCATTATTATGTCTGCATCCCGTCTGCTGATTGGTATTGTGACACCGACTGTTCCGGTTTTATTTGCAATTCAGGGGCCGGTGGCAGGCAATGGTATGTTCAATGTTATGGCAATGAATGCTGTATTCTATCTGATTCCTGCTATTATCTGCCTGTTATGGGGCAGTAAAACTGCACAGAAATCTCTGGAACAGATTGAAGCAGAAGCTGCGAAATAATATTCTGCGTATCAGCGCAATGTTTGATGACAAGAGGGTGGCTGTTTCTTATTTGCAAAATACCAATAACAGAAAAAAACTGTTAGCCTGAAAATTCGGAGCATTTTCCCTGTTAGACAAATCCAGTTATCTGCGATATATTGAATGCATAATGTGACCTTATAAATTGAGCTCACAAGGTTACAGTGAAAGATGCATGCTTCTGGGGAATTTGTAAAATAAGTAAAAGATTACGATCAAGAGAGGAAAGAGTGGAAACAACATGGAACGACAGAAAAATAGTGTTGATTATATGAAATTCGGCATTGTGCTTTTATTTATGTTCGGGTTTCAGTTTGTGCCGCCAATCGGGCCGATGACACAATATGGAATGGCTGTACTGGGTATTTTAATTGGTGCGATTTTAGGCTGGAGTTTTGACAGCAAACAGATGCTGGGGACGTCGTTAATCGCTTTGGTTGCATTGGCTTTAGTGGGATATCCAGGCGGGATTACAGGAATTTATCAGCAGTTGATGGCTTCTGAATCCTTAATAATGATGTGTTTAGGTATGATTATGGTTGGTGCACTGGTTGATGCCAAAATGGACGCGTTTATTATTGCAAAAGTAATGAATATGAAAGCAGTACAGGGCAGACCGTGGTTAACCACATTTTTATTTGTATTCAGCCCATGTATTTTAGGCTTGTTAATCATGAATACGCCTTTGATGTTATTCTTATTGCCGTTGTATGTTAAATTATTTAAGGGCGCTGGTTATAGTACCGGTGACAAATATGTAATGAATGTGTTCATCGGCAGTATCATTTCTGCAATCTGCTCTATGTACATTCTGCCATTTAAAGGCATTGCACTGGCATTTAGCGGCATGGTAAAAGGTTATACCGGTGCCATGTGGACTTATGCAGAATATATGATGACGATAACCGTTACCTGTTTCGCAATTTCTGCACTTTACATTGTATTTATGTGGATCCAGCGTTGTGATGTTTCTAAAGTTGCTAATTTGGATTTAAGCGTATTCGGAGATCCGAATGCACCGATTGATAAACATCAGAAAGCTGTATTATGGTGTATGCTGCTATATATTGCTGGTTCTACTGTAATCAGTTTTGGCGGTATGATGCAGAATAGTGTTGGTACATTTTTAAACAGCATCAGTGTTTATGGCTGGATGTTAGTGATCATTGGCGTAATGTCGATTGTTAAAGTAGATGGCAAACGTTTGCTGAATTTACCTGTCGCTTCTGCAAAAGGGTTCTCCTGGGATCTTATTTTAATGGTTGGTTCTGCAACATTGATTGGTGGTGCACTGACAACTGCTGAAACCGGTTTTGGCGTCTTACTGGCAAGTCTGGTTGGTCCGCTGTTCGGTTCTATGGGTACCGCTGGTACTGCGGTATTTATGTTTACCGTTATGATTCTTGGAACCAACTTCTGCAACAACATGGCAATCATGATGATTGGTTTTACCATTTTAGGTTCTCTGATTGCCGGTGGTATGGCGTTAAACGGCCCAATGCTGGCAGCCGGTATCATGCTGTTCAGTCAGATTGGTATTCTGTTACCTGCGTCTAGTTTATGGGGCGCAATCCTGCATACATTAGAAATGACGACACCATCTGCTATTTATAAACATGCCGCTTTGGCACTTATTTATTGTGTCGTTGTTGGTTGCGTGGTATATATTCCGCTTTCTGCAATCGTTTACTAATACAAGATTCTGGTATCTGATTTTTTTTAATGATAATTTTTTGATGACAACAGGAAGGAGAATGATTGTATGTTAAGAAGCAAAGGATTAACAGACAAATTATTGCTGTTAGGAGTTGACGGCATGGACCCTCGTTTCACCAGACGCCTGGTAAACGAAGGCAAAATGCCAAATTTTAAAAAGCTGATGGACATGGGGTCCTGCCGTGAAGACCTGATGATGCTAGGGGCAAACCCTACCATCACACCGCCAATGTGGGCAACCCTGGCAACCGGTACCTACCCGATGACCCACGGTATTATGGACTACAACCTGTCCGCTGAAAACGACAAAGATATCACATTAGGGGCATTTTCTTCCAGATTCCTGAAAGCAGAACCACTGTTTAATGTAACGGCAAAAGCCGGTAAAAAAACACTGGTGATGCACTGGCCGGGCGGCAGTTTTCCGCCAACCTGCGACAGTGAAAATTTGATCACCATTGATGGTTCCAGCCCGGGTGCCTGCTGTGCATGGTCTTCGGTGCGCGACCTGGATATGGTGTATGTAGCCAGTACAAAAGCAGAAAAACCGTCTTACATGCCAATGTCTGTTGTAACATCGGATGTTGTGGGCGATGAAACACTGAAGTTTGCTCTGCCGCCAACGTCCAGAGCCGGGAAATCTCCGGAAGCCAAAGAACGAATGGCAAACTATCAGCAGTGGTATAAAGAATTTATCGGTGTAGAAGGCTATCAGCCAGACGGCAGCTTTGTTGTAGATGGTGTTCTGTATCCGGAACTGCAGGGTCTGATGTGGCACCTGGCCGACTTCCCGACTGGCTGCTCGATTTCTCCAGTGTTCCCTGCAAACGGCTGGGAATTTGAAATTCCTGCTGATGCAAAAGAATTTTTAATTATCACCTTCTACGGCAAGGTAATGCGCCCTGCACTGATTCTGAAAAATGAAGCCGGTGTTTACGACAGAGTTGCCATTTATAAAGATAAAACAACAGCAGAACCGGTTACAGTACTGAAACATGATGTGTTTACCGGCGTGTACGATGTGGTTCCATCTGCAAACGGGGAAGAAAAAGTATATCGCAACATGCGTCTTTTAAAAATTGATGAAGACGGTAACTATGTACGTATCTGGGCATCCCGCGGTATGAGCTGTGAAGATGATTCGGTATGGTTCCCGAAATCTCTGTTCAAAGAAGTCTGCGATAAATTTGGTCCGCCGCAGCCTACCAGCCAGATGAGCGGTAATGATGCCGATCTGATTCTGAAATGTAACAATCCGCAGTGGACACTGGCGGCAGAATGGCAGAGCAAAGTGATGCATCATATGATTGAAGAACACGGTGTGGAAGTTATTTTCTCTCATATGCACAATGTTGACCTGCAGAGCCACAACTACATGAAATACATGAAAAACCGTGACACATCCCGCTATGATGAAAACGAAGTTGTGAAATTTGCAGAAGCAACCTACAAAGTGACTGACGATTACATCGGCTCCTTTATGCATCTGATTGACGAGGGCTGGACTATCATGATTTTCTCCGACCATGCGCTGATTTCCGCACAGGAAGAAGCTGTGGTACTGGGCGATAATACCGGCGTATGTGTAGAACCGTTCAAAGGCTGGGGCTATACCGTCATGAAACAGGACGAAAACGGGAAGGAACTGCCGGAAGTAGACTGGACAAAAACAAAAGCCATTATGACCCGCTCCAACAGTATCTATATTAACCTGAAAGGCCGTGACCCGCACGGGATTGTAGAGCCGGAGGACAAATACGAACTGGAAGAACAGATTATCACCGATTTATACGGCTTCAAACATCCGAAAACCGGAAAACGTATTGTGGCACTGGCACTGCACAACAAAGATGCGATTCTGTTAGGTCTGGGCGGCCCGATGGGTTCTGATATCGTATTCGTTGTACATGAAAGCTATGTAGAAGACCATGGTGCCGGTTTATCCACTGCTTACGGCTATCAGGATACATCCCTGAGCCCAATCTTCCTGGCTGCAGGCCCTGGTATCAAAGAAAACTACAGAACCGAACGCTACATCCGTGAAGTTGACCTGGCACCAACCGCAGCGGTTCTGCTGGGTGTCGACATGCCGGAACAGTGCGAAGGCGCACCGGCATATCAGATTTTCACTGAAAAAATGTAACATCGTTAATTCCTTTATTTTGATACAATTACCCTAATAAGAAACAGCCGCAGATTCGCACCTGCGGCTGTTTCTTTTACAAGATTTTATGATGATTGTATAGTTGGTACTAAAGATAATGTGGTTTCTATAAAAGTATGGCAGATTGGACTGTCCAGTAAATCCGGATTCTTTTTGCAGACCAGATAGGTTGTAATTGGTGCCGCATTTACAATGGGCCGGCAGATAAAGTCTTTTTTCGCATAATGTGTCTGAAACATCTGGAACGGGATGCAGCAGATGGTGCCTTCCTCCCGCATAAACTGCTGATGAATTTCTGTGTTATTGGATACATGCAGATAGAATCCTTCGGTTTTGGCAATGTTATCATAAGCGTACATCGTCTGTTTTACGCTGCTTAACTGTTCGAAGGTAAACGATGTCTGAACAGAAAGCGGATTGTTTTTGGCCATGGCACAAACCAGATGGTCTTTGTATAATTTCTGAAACTGAAACGATTCCATCAGCTCATCCTGCACAGCTTTTGATTTGATACCTCCCTGACGGGAAAAACCGAACAGCCCGAAGTCAAGTCTGCCTTTTGCAAGCAAATCAAAAATGCTGGCTGGTGTATACTCGTGCACATAGAGGGCGATATTCGGATAATGGGCATGCATGCTCACCAGCAGCTCCGGCAGAAACGAACTGGTCGCGACGGGTGCCACTCCGATGGTCAGTTTCCCCTGCAGGTGATTTTTATGATATTTTGTCTGCAGATACTGGTTCATTTCATTATAATGCTTCAGCATATGCTGGGCACAATCCAGTACGACTTTCCCGTCGTCAGTAAACTCGATACCGGTTTTGGAACGGAGCAGCAGTGTACAGTCCAGCTCATTTTCCAGCCGTTTGATGGATTCACTGAGTGCCTGCTGGCTGATGAACATTCGCTTAGCCGTAGTGTTCATGGAACTGGTTTTTGCCAGGTCAGCAAGATATTTTAACTGGTCAAGATTCATTTATGACACTCCCTCGCACTAGAAGTATTCTCTATATATTATAACACATGAGAAGGAAAAAATCAGTTAATGCTTTATTGCGTATACTATCCAGTCTTATAAAGAAATCTGATTATGTTTCCCAAATTGGGGCTTGCTTTTTTGCAGGAAAAAGAGTATAAATAAACTTGTAGCATGGTAGGGCAGTGGTGTTACACTGTCGCAAAGAAGAACTGATAATTTGCAGGATGGTTGTATGGTAGTGTGAAGAATGGTAACTCGCACACCGTCTGTTAGGTGTGCTCTTTTTTACCTTTTTCCTGCCAGACGAACCGGGTAGGAGGAAACAGTATGATTATTGTTGTAAAAAACGGGACAGAAAAAGAAAAATTACAGGGTGTCATTGAATACCTGGAGGCGCAGGGATTACGGCTGCACATTTCGGAAGGGGTAGAGCGTACCATCATTGGCCTGGTGGGGGCCACCCAGGAACAGAAGGCCAATCTGAATGCAGAGTCACTGGACGGCGTAGAAAAAGTAATGCCGGTTGTGACACCGTACAAGCTGGCCAGCCGTGAGTTTCATCCAGATGATACCGTCATTCGCATCGGCGGTTTAACCATCGGCGGTGATGAACTGCAGGTGATGGCAGGGCCATGCGCAGTAGAGAGCAGAGAACAGATGCTGGAAGTGGCTGAAGTGGTGAAAGCATCCGGTGCCAGAATTCTGCGCGGCGGTGCGTTCAAACCGAGAACTTCGCCGTACTCTTTTGCCGGATTAGAAGAAAAAGGGCTGCAGTACATGGCAGAAGCCCGGGAAAAAACGGGGCTGAAAATTGTCAGCGAGGTTATGGACCCGCGCAGCGTGGAACTGGTGGCGGAATACTGCGACATTGTGCAGATTGGCGCCCGCAATATGCAGAACTTTAATTTGCTTCGCGAAGTAGGAAAAATCAACAAGCCGGTATTGCTGAAACGGGGGCTGTCGGCCACCATCGAAGAATGGATTATGGCAGCAGAATATGTGTTATCCGGCGGCAATGAGCAGGTTATCTTCTGTGAGCGCGGCATCCGCACCTTTGAAACATTTACCCGCAATACACTGGATATTTCGGCGGTGCCAATCATCAAGTCCCTGACACATTTGCCGATTATTGTAGACCCGAGCCACGGCACGGGAAAATGGAATCTGGTGCAGCCGATGGCCAGAGCAGCCGTGGCAGCCGGTGCCGACGGTTTAATGATTGAAGTGCATCCGGATCCGCTGCACGCCATGAGCGACGGGCCGCAGTCGCTGAAGCCTCATAAATTTGATATCGTGATGAGCGAACTGCAGCAGATGGCGCAGGTCATGGGAAAACGATTATAAAACAGATAGAGCTGTTGCAGAAGTATTTGCAGCGGCTCTTTTTGTATACATGTTGTTTTCGGCGAAAAACCGACGGAAACCACTTTTCAAATAACGCGGATTGTGTTATGTTTAAAGATAACACTGCAAGTAATCAAGGGGAGGGAAACCACCATGAAACAACGGATAGAACCCAGTAAAGGACTGCGGGGAACCTTAACCATTCCCGGCGACAAATCGATTTCACACCGTTCCATTATGTTCGGCTCTCTGGCGGAAGGCGATACAGAGATTACCGGATTTTTATACGGGGATGACTGCATGAGCACAGTTGGTGCTTTCCGCAGTATGGGGATTGCAATTGATGTGACAGATGAAAAAATCACGGTGCACGGCAAAGGGCTGCACGGTTTACAGGAACCGGACAACTATATTAATGTTGGAAATTCGGGCACTACCATTCGGCTGATTTCCGGTATTTTAGCCGGACAGAATTTTAACACGGTGCTGACTGGGGATGACTCCATCCGCAAGCGTCCGATGGGCCGCGTCATCAAACCGTTATCGGCGATGGGAGCAAAAATTGTCGGGCGTAAAAACAATACACTGGCTCCGCTGGCCATTGAAGGCACAAAGCTGCAGGCAATCCGCTATGAATCGCCTGTGGCCAGTGCCCAGGTGAAATCGGCGGTGCTGCTGGCGGGGCTGTATGCCGACGGCTGGACGGAAGTCACAGAGCCGAGTTTATCCCGCAATCACACGGAACTGATGCTGAAATCCTTCGGTGCTGAGGTGGAAAGCGAGGGTAACACGGCCAGAGTGAAAGGGCATCCGCAGCTGAAAGGGCAGATGATTGAAGTGCCGGGCGATATTTCTTCGGCGGCGTATCCGCTGGTGGCAGGCAGTATTATTCCCGGCAGCGAAATCTGTCTGAAAAATGTGGGGCTCAACCCGACCCGCACCGGTATCATTGATGTATTGCTGAATATGGGTGCTGATATTACCATCAGCAATGAACGAATCAGCGGCGGTGAAAAAATGGGCGATGTGACAGTACGCAGTGCAAACCTGCACGGCACCACCATTGCCGGTGCGCTGATTCCCCGCCTGGTGGATGAAATTCCGGTGATTGCCGTGGCCGCTGCCTGTGCCGAAGGCGTGACAGAAATTCACGATGCACAGGAACTGAAAGTGAAAGAAAGCAACCGCCTGGAAACAGTGGCACAGGGGCTGCGGGCATTCGGCTGTGATATCGAAGTGCTGGATGACGGTCTGCGCATTACAGGCGGAACCCCATTACAGGCCGGTGCAGTGTGCAACAGCTTTGGCGATCATCGCATTGCCATGAGCATGACCATTGCAGCGCTGGCGGCAGAAGGGGCTGCGGAAATTGAACAGTTTGAGGCTGTGTCGGTATCGTGGCCATCCTTCTGGGATGATATGCAGGCGTTAGAGGTGAACTAAATGGCAGAATCCAGAATTGATGCAAAAACAAAAGTATTCGGATTGCTGGGGAATCCGGTGGGGCATTCCATGTCGCCGTTTATGCACAATATTTTTCTGGAACAGTGCGGCATCAACGGTGCCTATATGGCGTTTGCGGTAGAAAAAGAGAATATCGGTGCTGCCGTGCGCGGGATGCATGCGCTGGGCATACAGGGCGCCAATGTGACAATCCCGCATAAAGAAGCGGTGATTCCCTATCTGTGCGGCATGAGCAAGGCGGCGCAGGCCTGCGGCGCAGTTAATACACTGATTTATACGCCGGAGGGCTATTACGGCGATAATACAGACGGTGCCGGTCTGCTGGCTGCGCTGGAAGCCAAAAACGGCTGGAAGGCAGAAGGTCAGAATATTTTAATCCTTGGTGCAGGCGGCGCCGCCAAAGGCGTATCCGTTGCCATGGCCCTGCAGGGTGCAGCAAAAATCGGTATTGCAAATCGCACAGCCGAAAAAGCGGAACTGCTGGCAAAACAGATTGCAGAACTGAGCGACACCAGAACAGACGTGATTTCCATGCAGGAACTGCAGAAACCGGAAGTGTATCAGGAATACAGCACCATTGTCAATACCACATCTCTGGGTATGGCCCCGAAAGTGGATGATATGGTTCCGGTGTGTATCGATGCGCTGCAGCCGCATCATCTGGTGGTGGATCTGATTTATAATCCGCTGGAGACAAAACTGCTGCGTCTGGCCAGAGAGCAGGGCGCACAGACGGCCTCCGGCCTGGGGATGTTTATCTATCAGGGTGTGCTGGCCTTTGAAAAGTGGAACGGGGTGAGACCGGACACGGCTTCGATTGAAGAACAGCTGATACAGAGATTGACACGTTAATTTTCTGTCTGGCTGTGTTGTTTTGCAGTTTCCTCGCCTTGCGTACCTCTAGTACGCGTCGCTCGAAAACTGCAAAGCCGCCTTGCCAGACAAAAAATTTCTAGTGTCAACATTTAACAAATAATTGCTAGGAAAATCTTAGTCTGGAAAGAGGCAGTGTAGGTATGTTCGATAAGCAGAAAGATCGGTTTGAAAAGATTTATAGTCAAGGAGTGGCGAATGTAGTAGAAATCTGGGTGGATAAAGAGACGGGTGTCAATTATCTGTTTCGTGCAGCAGGATATGCCGGCGGTATGACACCGCTTTTAGATGCAGATGGAAATCCGGTGGTTACACCGGTTGAATAGAAGGACGAGAAGGTGACAGAATGGTTCGTTATTTAGAAGCGGGGGAATCCCACGGGAAAGGTCTGGTGGCCATTATCGAAGGGCTGCCGGCGGGGATTCCGGTTGATATAGATGCCATCAATCGGCAGCTGGCACGGCGGCAGGGGGGGCATGGCCGCGGCGGCAGAATGAAGATTGAAAAAGATCAAGTAGAAATCATCACCGGTGTGCGCGATGGAAAAACCATCGGGTCTCCGGTGACCCTGATGATTCACAACAAAGACTGGGCGAATTGGGAGCAGATTATGTCTTCTGAACCGGGTGCGGCTATTGACCAGAAAACGGTGACATTGCCGCGGCCTGGTCATGCCGATTTAACAGGCGGCATCAAATACAATCATCAGGATCTGCGCAATATTTTAGAGCGGGCCAGTGCCCGCGAAACAGCCATCCGTGTGGCAGTGGGCGCACTGGCACAGAATGTGCTGAAACAGTTCGGCGTAGAGCTGTGGAGCCATGTGGTAAGTATCGGCTCTGTGCAGGCACAGCCGGACTATGCGAACCTGAATGATGCCTTGTACGACACACCGGTATACTGTACCGATAGCGATGCGGAAAAAGCTATGATTGCGGAAATCGACACTGCAAAGGAACATGGCGATACTCTGGGCGGCGTTGTGGAAGTTGTGGTGCATGGTCTGCCGCTGGGGATTGGCACTTATGTGCATTATGACCGCAAGCTGGACGGGAAACTGGCGCAGGCTGTGATGAGTATTCAGGCATTCAAAGGCGTGGAAATCGGCATGGGCTTTGAAGCAGCCCGTGTACCGGGAAGCCAGGCCCACGATGAAATTTTCTATGAAGCGGGCAGAGGCTTTTATCATAAAACCAATCGCTGCGGCGGTCTGGAAGGCAGCATGACCAACGGCGAGCCGGTGATTGTGCGCGGTGCCATGAAGCCGATTCCAACGCTGTATCAGCCGCTGCACAGTGCAGATTTTCTGACACACGCAGAAGGACTTGCATCGGTGGAACGTTCCGATGCCTGTGCCGTACCGGCAGCTGCCATTGTGATGCAGAATGCCGTGGCATGGACCATTCTGGAAAGCTTCCTTGAAAAATTCGGCGGCGACAATCTGGACGAAGTAAAACGCAATTATAACAGTTATCTGGACTATGTGAAGGCGGTTATGCAATGAAAAGTCTTATTCTGACAGGCTTTATGGGTACCGGCAAATCCACACTGGGCAAAGTGCTGGCGGAACGGCTGCAGCTGCCGCTGGTGGATCTGGACACTGTTGTGGTGCAGGAACAGCAGATGGAAATCAGTGAAATCTTTGCAACATACGGCGAAGAAACATTCCGTGAGATAGAGCACGATGTGCTGTGCCGCTATGCAGCGCAGCCCGACCTGATTATTTCGCCGGGCGGCGGTGCTGTATTGCGGGCGGAAAACCGTGCAGTTATGAAGGAACACTGCAGCGTTATCAGTTTACTGGCGCGTCCGGAAATTATTCTGGAGCGGGTGAACCGCGATACCACGGTACGGCCGGTGCTGGAAAACCGGAAGCCGGGGCAGAGCAAACTGCAGCGCATTGAAGAAGTGCTGACACAGCGGATGCCCTGCTATCAGGAGGCCGATTTACTGCTGGACACATCCGACGCTTCGGTGGAGGAACTGGCAGAACAGGTATTGGTATGGCTGAAGCAACAGGCAGGTGAAATGACATGGGTGTAATAAAAACATTGGAAGTTGCGCTGGGTGCGCGCAGTTACAACATTGAGATTGGAACCGGTTTATTGTGCCACTGCGGCGAAAAAATCGGGGCGCTGGTGAAAGGCAGGCAGGCGGCTGTGATTACCGACAGCAATGTGGGGCCGCTGTATGCTGCCACTGTGAAGAACAGTCTGGAACAGCAGGGATTTCAGGTTACTGTAGTGACTATCCCGGCGGGAGAGAGTAGTAAGAGCTGGCAGCAGGCCGAAGAAATTTTAACGGTGCTGCTGGAGCAGAAGTTTCATCGCGATGCCTGCGTGGTTGCGCTGGGCGGCGGTGTGGTCGGCGATCTGGCCGGCTTTGTGGCCAGTGTGTATCAGCGCGGCATCGCATTCTTCCAGATTCCGACCTCTCTGCTGGCGCAGGTGGACAGCAGTGTAGGAGGTAAGGTGGCTGTAAACCATGCGCTGGGCAAAAATATGGTAGGCTCTTTTTATCAGCCAAAGCTGGTATTAATGGATATGGATACCCTGCAGACGCTGGAACAGCGGCACTGGCAGAACGGGCTGGCAGAAGTGGTGAAATACGGCGTTATTTATGATGCTGATTTTTTCCGGTATTTACAGCAGAATGCCCCTGCTATTCTGCAGCGGCAGCTGGATGTTTCGGCTGAAGTTATCGCCAGCTGCTGCCGGTTAAAAGCAGAGGTTGTGGCGCTGGACGAAACAGAAGGCGGTGTGCGTGCCAAATTAAACTACGGGCATACCATCGGCCACGGGCTGGAACTGGCGGGGCACTATCAGGGCTATCTGCACGGCGAGGCTGTCGCCGTCGGTATGGTGCTGGCTGCCCGCTATGCGGCTGAGAAAGGCATGTGCGATGCATCGGTTGAGGATGCTGTCAGAGAACTGCTGATGCAGTTCTGCCTGCCGGTGCAGGTAGACAGAACCCTGTCTGTAGATGAAATTATGAACGGCATGGCCCTGGATAAAAAAGTGCAGGATGGTCAGCTGGTTTTCATCTTGCCTGAAGCAATGGGGAATGTTAAAATAGTAAAAGGGATTCAGCAGTCAGAGATCAAAGCGCTTCTGCTGAGAGAATATGAAGCATAGCAAATCACGAAACAGAAGGTGAACTTATTATGAAAGCAATTCGTGGAGCCCATACGGCAGAAGCCAATACAGCCGAAGCCATTCGCAGCTGTACCCTGGAAATGCTGCAGACCATCATGGCGGAAAACAATCTGCAGGCGGAGGATATCGTGAATGCAACTTTTACCGCCACCCGCGATTTAGATGCGGCCTATCCGGCAAAATTTGCCCGGGAACTGCCTGGCTGGGATCAGGTGCCGCTGTTCTGCGTGCAGGAGATGTATGTGGAAGGGTCGCTGCCGAGCTGTGTGCGCGTGATGCTGCTGACTGAACTGGATAAATCAGAAAAGGTACAGCATGTATATTTAGGCGAAGCTGTGCGTCTGCGCCCTGATTTAAAACGATAGGAAAAGAGGTAGAAACGATGTATACAACTCGTTTGCGTGCAGACAAAATGGCTGCATTAAAAGAAAAAGATACGGTGAAAAATAAGGTCATCACCATGCTGATGAGCGGTATTACGTACAAGAAAAAAGAACTGGGCCGCGATTTAACCGAACAGGAATGTTTAGATGTTATCGCAAAAGAACTGAAACAGGAAAAAGAAGCACTGGACATGGCGGCAGGCCGCGAGGATAAAATTGCGGAACTGCAGGCTGAGATTGCCATTCTGGAAAGTTATCTGCCAAAACAGCTGAGTGCAGAAGAAGTGGCTGTAAAAGTGGCAGAATTGATTGCAGGTGCAGGCCTGGAACCAACCGTAAAAAACAAAGGCATGATTATGAAAACCGTGATGTCCGAGCTGAAAGGCAAAGCCGACGGGAAAGTCATCGGTGCAGCGGTAGATGCACTGCTGAAATAAGAAACACTAGGCTGTCATTCTGAAAAGGGTGGCAGCTTTTTTTGCCGCTATTTACTTGACAACAGCTGGATTTCGTACTAGACTATCCTGCAATGTTAGAAATGACTGGGAGGATGCCATGCATATTCAGTTATCGGATCACTTTACGTATCAAAAGCTGCTGCGGTTCACAATGCCATCCATTCTGATGATGATTTTCACATCGATTTACAGCGTTGTGGACGGCATTTTTGTATCGAATTTTGTGGGAAAAACGCCTTTTGCGGCACTGAATTTTATTTTTCCGTTTATTATGCTGTTTGGTGCGGTGGGCTTTATGCTGGGTACCGGGGGCAGTGCACTGGTGGCAAAAACTATGGGGGAAGGAAAGATGGAGCGGGCAAATCGGCTGTTCTCCCTGTTTACCTATACAGCCATTGGATCGGGGATCGTGATTGCCATTGTCGGAATTCTGCTCCTGCGGCCGGCGGCCTCTTTTTTAGGTGCTGAAGGTGCAATGCTGGAGTACTGCGTGCGCTACGGGCGTATTCTGATGGCGGTGATGCCGGCCTTTATGCTGCAGACCATGTTTCAGACGTTTTTTGTTACAGCCGAGAAGCCTGAGCTGGGTTTTAAAATCACAGTAGGTGCCGGCATTGCCAACATGGTACTGGACTGGTTTCTGATCGTGGTAGTTCCGCTAGGGCTTGAGGGCGCAGCGCTTGCAACGGCGTTGAGCCAGGTGGCCGGTGGTGTGATTCCGCTTTGTTATTTTGCACGGCCCAACAGCAGCCTGCTGCGATTGACTGCCACACGTTTTGATGGCCGGGCGTTGCTGTTAGCCTGCACCAATGGTGTCTCCGAACTGGTGAGCAATATCTCCATGTCGCTGGTTGGCTTGTTATTTAATGTGCAGCTGATGGCCTGTGCCGGAGAAAATGGTGTGGCGGCCTACGGCATTATTATGTATGTAGACTTTATTTTTCTGGCCACCTTCATTGGCTTTTCCATGGGAAGCGCCCCGGTGGTGAGTTATCATTACGGTGCCGGCAACACAGATGAATTAAAAAGCCTGCTGCGTAAAAGTGTAGAAGTACTGGCCATTGCGGCAGTGTCCATGTTTGCGGCAGCCGAACTTCTGGCAAAACCGCTGGCGCTGATTTTTGCCAGTTACGACCCGGAACTTCTGCAGATGACCATTCGCGGATTCCGTATTTACGCGGTGTCGTTCTTCTTTGTAGGGTTTGCCATTTACGGCTCTGCCTTTTTCACAGCACTGAACAACGGCATTGTATCGGCCATTATTTCGTTCCTGCGTACGCTGGTGTTTGAAGTGGCTGCGGTATTAACCCTGCCGCTGATTTTCGGTTTAGACGGCATCTGGTTTGCCATTGTGCTGGCTCGTGGCCTGTCGATTGTGGTGACCTTGTTCTTCCTGGTGAAAAAACAGCCGGAGTATCAGTATTAATCAAAAATCAGAAGCCTGATATCATGGCGTCTTCTGAAATTTTTCGGAGATGTGCATGGTGTCAGGCTTTTCCTTTTGTCTGTTTTGCGTTATAATTTAAAATAAAGTATATTGGTACGGGAGGCGATGCGTATGTTTTTCTGGTTTAATGGTGTAACCGTCTACCTGGGATTTGATTTGCAGCAGTACCACGAGACAGTGGCCTTTTTAAAAGACAACGGCGTGAAATTCAAAATGCGAATGCATAATATGAATCCGCGCGGCAGAGGACATACCGGTGTTCTGCGCCCCGAATTCAGCGTGCAGTATGAGGTGCGGGTATCCCGGAAAGATGCCGAACTTTTGGGTTATTTGCGACGAACGGATTGATTGGCTATGTCAGCAGATCTGATTATGTTTTTCTATTATGTAAATTTTTTGCTGAAAATAACACTTTTCGTTGCAATTGTCTGTATGATTAAATATTTGAGAAACGGGTAAGGCAAAAGATAGCGACATAGAAAGGGGTTTTATCCATGAACTATCAGTTAGAAACAGAAGATAAACAGGCGTATCTGGCATCAACCAAATATATGGACTGGCAGCATCCGCTGATTCAGCAGAAGGCGGCGGAGCTGTTTCATGATGGCCAGAGTGAACTGGAAAAAATCAAAGCAGCATTTACCTTTGTGCGCGATTCCATTCCGCACACCGGTGATATCGGCGGTCATGATATTGCTCATACGGCGGTAGAGGCTCTGGAGCAGGGGCATGCGGTCTGCTATGTGAAATCTATGCTGCTGGCAGCGTTACTGCGCAGCCAGGGCATTGCAACGGGGCTGTGCTATCAGCGGCTGGCAAGAGCCAATGACCATATCATTCACGCATTGAATGCGGTCTATTTATCGGACATGCAGAAATGGGTGCGTGTGGATGCTCGCGGCAATCTGCCGGGCAAAGAGGCGGAGTTTTATATCGATGCGCCGGATAAAGAACAGTTGGTGTTCCGTGTTCGCGCCGAGATGGACGAGATAGATTACCCGACCATTTATGCGGAACCGCCGGCCGTCACCACAAACGTGTTAGAAGAAAATACCGACTGTGCAGAAGTGCTGAAATGCAAACTGCCGGAGCGGCTGTAGAATGGAGAACCAGTATGGCAAAAAAGAAACAGAACAAACCTGTTGCCGCAGCAGGACCGGCTGGTCAAAAGGCTGCCGAGCGCAAACCAACTAAAAAAGAGAAAAAAGCAATAGCGGAACAGCGCAGCAAAGAATTAAAGGCAAAACGCAAAAAAGTTTCTCTCGCGGCGCTGCTTGCGGCAGGTGCAGCCGTTATTATCAATTTTGCGACCAATTCCTATTATGGTCAGCCGATTTACGAGTGGATTCAGATTGGCTGTTTCCTGCTGATGGGGATTTCCGGCGGTATTTTTATGTATGGTGCCCGCTATGAGGAAAG
Source organism: Peptococcaceae bacterium (assembly GCA_017547685.1). Taxonomy (GTDB): domain Bacteria; phylum Bacillota; class Peptococcia; order Peptococcales; family Peptococcaceae; genus UBA7185. Next base: position 3,583 of record JAFYPD010000091.1, on the reverse strand, counting down.
CGAACAGCAGCAGCGCAGCAAGCGGTCGCTGGGGCTGGTGTTTATTGCAGTGGCACTGGGTGTGATTCTGATCGAAACCGTGCAGATGCTGATGCACTGATTATAATGTGCAGAAGAGGTTAGCATCGATAAAAAAGTAAAATAAAAGGTAAAGCAGGAGGCATGTAATATGGCAACAGTAATCAGAAATGAGGCAGTCGGCAAAGATTTTTATCTGCTGAAGGCTTCCGGCAGTTACGATGCGAAAATCGGGCAGTTCTGCATGCTGCGGGCGTGGGACGAATATCCGGTATTATCCCGTCCAATCAGCATTTTTGACTGCGATGAAGAAGGCATCAGCTTTTTATATAAAGTGGTAGGGCAGGGTACAGAACTGCTGGCACAGCTCAAACCGGGCAATGCTATTGATGTGCAGGGGCCTTACGGCAACGGCTTCCCGGAAGTGCAGGGGAAGATTGCGCTGGTAGGCGGCGGTATCGGTGTGGCACCGCTGTATTACACCGCAAAAGTGCTGAAAGCGCAGGGCAACCCGGTGGATTTATACCTGGGCTTTAACGAAGAAGCTTTACTGCAGGACGATTATAGCGCAGTTTGTGATAAACTGACCGTGAATATCGGCGGGTATGTCACCGATGATATCAATCCGGCAGAATATGAATATATCATGACCTGCGGGCCGCACATTATGATGAAAGTGCTGGCAGATAAAACAAAAGGCACCGGTGCAGAGCTGTATGTATCTATGGAAAACCGCATGGGCTGCGGTGTGGGTGCCTGCCTGGTATGCAGCTGCAAAACAAAAGACGGCAACAGAAAAGTATGCAAAGACGGCCCGGTATTCAAAGCGGAGGAGGTGTTTATCGATGAGCAGTAGATTACAGGTGGAATTTGCAGGAGTTCCGTTTAAAAATCCTGTAGTGATGGCTTCCGGTACCTTCGGGTTTGGCCGTGAATACGCGGAGCTGTTTGATATTGAAAAGCTGGGCGGCATTTCGTCCAAAGGGCTGACATTGCATCCGCGCAGCGGCAACGAAGGCATTCGCATCTGGGAAACCCCTGCCGGCATTATGAACAGCGTAGGGCTGGAAAACCCGGGCGTGGAAGGCTTTATTCAGAAAGATTTAGACTGGGTAAACAGCCTAGATCTGGTGAATGTTGTGAATGTGGGCGGCCACAGCATCGAAGATTATGTGCAGGCTGTGGAACGCCTGAACGATGTACATCTGGACCTGCTGGAACTGAACATCTCCTGTCCGAACGTAAAACAGGGCGGCATGAACTTTGGCGTGAAAACCGAGCTGGCAGCAGAAGTGGTGCGCACCATCCGCAAAGTATGCAGCCACAAACTGGTGGTAAAAATGTCGCCGAATGCGGAAAATATTGTGGACTTAGCCAAAGCCTGCGAGGCAGAAGGGGCAGATGGCCTCTCACTGGTGAACACCTTCCTGGGCATGGCAATCGATATCAATAAACGGAAACCGGTGTTCAACAATGGCTATGCGGGGTTATCCGGCCCTGCCATCAAACCGATTGCACTGCGCATGGTGCATCAGGTAAGCCACGCCGTTCAGGTGCCAGTGATGGGGCTGGGCGGTATCAGTACCTGGCAGGATGCCATTGAATTTATCATGGCCGGCGCCACCGTGATTCAGGTGGGCACTGCCATTTTTATGAAACCGGAAAAAGCGCTGGATATCATTGATGGCATGGAACGCTACTGCGAAGAAAACGGCATCCAGAACCTGAGCGAAATCCGCGGAATTGTGTAAAAAAATAATAAAAACAGCAGCGGTCTGTATCATACGATACAAAACCGCTGCCAGAAGTAAAGGTTTAACAACGGCTCTGCAGTGTGCGAAACTGCAGAGCCGTTTATTAATTATATGAGATGATTTGAGATATTCCAATATGTGACCAGCGGAACAGCGGCTGCCAGAAATGGGGGAACTCAAACAATCTCTATTTTATCGCTGTTAATAGGGGAAACAGCGGTAAAATCTATATTTAGAAAATAATATTGGAATATGGAATCCCTGCGAGCATCAATACCGCAAACAAAATTGGCAGAGAAATCAGTGCATATTTGGTGAAATCCCCTACTTTAATCATTTCTTTTGCAGTCATCATAATCCCGGTTGGAGGAGCTGCTGCCGGTGTTGCCAGTGCCAGGTGTGCAGAAATGAACAGTAAGCACATTAAACCGGACGCATTCAGACCAACCATACCTGCGAAATTATAGATAACAGGCATTACCATTACGATGATAATCAAGTTGGTTGCGAAGTTAGTAGTAATCATAGCAAACAACAATGCTACTATGATAAATACAAACGGACTTAATGTGGTGAATGGCATCAGAAGACTCATTAATGTCTGAGAAATACCAGTTGCTTCCACATTCATATAAGTGGAGATAACCATGATGAACGCTACCATCAGCACAGGGTCCCAGCCGATTTTCGCTGCGGACATATGAAAGTGCAGGAATGGCGTGCCATCTTCTTTTTTCAGCAGCATCATCACGCAGATTACCATTGCAATGATACCAAACATACCGAACAGACTCAAGAATCCTGCAATGGCACCTAATGCACTTACAGAAGACAGTACCACCAGCACCATGTAAATCACAAAGAACATGATTGCCAGTTTCATATCACGGGTAGCTTTCTGATTGCCGCCAAACATAGCCGGGTCAAAGTCTTTCAGCGGAGAAACATCAACACGCAATACAAAACGCATAACCATTACATAGGTTGCCATCATCAGGAAGCCCATTGGAATCATAAACAGCATATACTGCAGCAAATTCAAAGGTTCTGGGAACATTGCGTTGTAAGTAGCCATAATCATCATCGCATTCCCCATTACAGGAATCGAAATCTGCCCCATCAGCAGGGACAATGCTGTACCCAGCATCAGGCAGGTTGGCAGTTTGGTATGCGGTGTCATGTTCAGGTTTTTGCACAGTGTAGTGAATACACCTACGAATACTACAGCCATAACCATGGAGTTTAAAATACCGCCGATAAATGCAGCGACAAACAGCAGGAATAAGGTCAGCCAAGGTTTACCCATGGTAAATTTACTGCCTAAAATAGTGTTAACCAGCCATGTAGTAGCGCCTGTTTCTTCTAACAAGGCCATCAGCAGGAATACGAAAATCATAGCGAGGATAGTTGCATTAAAGCCAGATGCAATCATCATATTCGGGCCTACAGAAATACCGATTGCTGTTAAGCAGATAAAGGAAGGCCATACCATACCGATGGTAGACCAGCCGTAAATAGCCGCAATAAAGGTACCTAAAATCCCCATACCATATGGAGTAATCTGACCGATTGGCGGAACAAATCGAAAGAAGAATGCGAATACAAAAACGATTGCACAATGTACATATGTCATTTTATTGGTTTGCATAAAAACACCTCATTTTATAAAACCTTGAATTGTCAAGTTAAGTGCAACGATAAAGAATAATAAACCTCATAAGGAGTCAGGTACTTAAGACATTTACGAGGACGTTTATTCAATTCATCTACTTTGCTCTGTATATATTCGTCACTATACCTGGATAAATCAT
>JAFYPD010000014.1 GCA_017547685.1 Peptococcaceae bacterium | reverse complement strand
GTCCTTAAAAGACAGAGGATAGTAATACTCGTCACTCTCTGCTAAACTCTTGAAATCGTCCTGATTGCTGACAAGCTGATGGAGGACAGAACATACCCTATGTCTGTTGTGGAGTGCAGTCTGCTTGTTGATACCGAGTTCTTTTGCTATGGTACGGCAACTCTCACCCTGTAAAGTAAACTTGGTAAACTCAATCCACTTACCAACAGACAGTTTAGAGCGAAAGGCAACTGTACCGTTGGTATCTCCGAAAGTGCGGTCACAACCCTTGCACTGATATCTCTGTTTGCCTTTGCTCTTTCCATACTTGACAACCTTGACAGAGCCACAATGAGGGCAGACAACAGTATCTAAATCCTTGTCATTGGCATAACTTCTATGCTCTCTGCAACATTGGAAGAATACCTTTTCTTCGGTGGTCAGTTTAGGCTTTGCATTTCTTCTTGTTTGCAAAGCATTCATTAACTCTTGGATTTGTTCTTCGGTTAAGTCAGCCACAGCAATTTGTTTTTGTATATCGTTGAAATTGGAATTGAAATCAGCCATAAAAAATGTCCCCCTACAAAAATTGTTTTTGTAAGGGAACATAATTATTTCTGTCAGCAAAAAATCCATTTATGCATAATCTTCTATGAAAATGTATAATTTTTGCTCACCAATATTTATCTCGGACAGAGAGTAAAAATAAAAAAGATTGTCCACCGGAACGATGTCCGGCAGACAATCCTGTATCTATTGCGGCACTATCTTTCAAACAGTTCGCCTTTTTCTTCCATGCTGGCAATCATCGCATTTTCCGCATTCTCGATGTGTTCCCGGGCCAGTTTCGCTGCCAGTTCGCCATTGCGTTCTGCCAGCGCTTCCACAATCTGTTTGTGTTCTTCCAGTGCAGTTTTGCTTCTGCCTGGACGAGCCAGCGAAGCAGCACGGAAACGCTGCAGCTGTTCCTGCAGAATATTGACAAACTGAACAAGACGCTGGTTGTGGGCAGCCTGATAAATGATATCATGGAAGGTGCTGTCGATATAGATGATATTATCCAGGTCTGCATCGTCTCTGGCTTCCGCTTCTGATTCCTGCAGCACCTGACGTTCCAGTGCATCCAGTTCCTCATCGGTGATGCGTTCTGCAGCCAGTGCCACAGCCAGCATCTCCAGAGCAGAGCGCACTTCATACACTTCGTGAATATCCTTCATGGAAACGCCTGCCACATAAGCCCCTTTGCGCGGCACCATCACAACCAGACCTTCCAGCTCCAGTTTGCGAATTGCCTCGCGCACCGGTGTACGGCTCACGCCCATTTCATCTGCCAGCTGGATTTCCATTAAGCGTTCCCCCGGTTTTAACACCTGGGTGATAATGGCATCGCGCATGGTTTCAAATACCACGTCACGCAGCGGCTTATATCCGTCTAATTTAATTGGTACTAATTTCCTTTCCGTGTGTGCCATAAAGTGCCACCCTTTCCTCTAACAGATTCTGATTCACCGTGCGCGCAAAGATCGCACCGGGATATTGTTTGCTGACAGTCCGATAATACTGCTGCGCCTGTGCTTCCTCCTCGAAGGCTGCAAACACAGTCGGCCCGCTGCCTGACATTAATACATGCGGACAGCCGCAGGCAATCATGCTGTCTTTCAGTTTTTTTACATCCGGCTGCAGTTCAAAGGTACTGTGCTCCAGCAGGTTCCCCATGCTGCGCAGCACCTGACCGGCATTTTTTTCTTCCAGCCCCCTGATGCAGCGGTTCACATCGGGATGTTCTCTGAGTTCTGCCACCCGCAGATTGCCGTACACCTTTGGTGTGGATACCCCGAAAGACGGTTTCACCAGCACAAAAAATAAATCCGGACAGGCCGGCAGCGGTTCGATTTTTTCCCCGCGGCCTGTCGCCAGTGCGGTCGGTCCGCCCATGCAGAACGGGATATCGGAGCCAAGCTCTGCCCCCAGCCGTTCCAAATCGCTGAGGCCTAACCCCAGATGGTACAGCTGATTAATGCCCAGCATCACACCGGCACAGTCGGTACTGCCGCCTGCCAGCCCCGCCGCTACAGGAATGCGTTTCTGTAACGTCACCTGCAGCGGCGGCACCTGATGAAAATACTGCTGCATCAGGGTAACCGCTCTCATCGCCAGATTATTCATATTTGGCGGAACATGCTTATTATCGGTAATCAGCCAGTTGCGCTGTGCTTCCTCCAGCACAATGGTATCGGCCAGGTCGATGGCCTGCATCACCATGGCCACCTCATGGTAGCCATCGTCCCGCTTGCGCAGTACATCCAGCACCAGATTGATTTTTGCATATGCTGTTACGGTTGCCTGTTTCATAAGCATCATCCATTCTCGTTTGCATGATATCGTTTCTGCATTGTAATTCTATTGTATTTTATCTCATTTTCCTTTAACTGTCAACAGAGCGGATACAATATGCAAAAAACATAAAAAATGCGAAACAGAAAACAGCATCGTATATTTCCATGTACGAAATGATACGGTGCTGTTTCAAAAATATACCTGTTGCATCCCGGTTTTCCTATAATTTGATTGTCATCCTGCGCATCACAAATGGTCTGCCGGTGCTTTGCAGGCGCCGTTTTCACAGAGATAATACAGCGTGCCCTGCTCTGGAACAGAATAATCAGCCGTAAACGGCGCACATTGGGTCAGAATCCGGCTGGTCTCCGGTGTTTTCAGCAGTACCGCCGTATTTTCTGCCCGACGGCCTTTCTGATACTGCCGTAGCGCTTCAGGTATCCCTTCTCTGGTTACACATACCAGCTCTCGGTGCGGATACAGGGCATCGGCCATGGCCAGCAGGGCAAAGCAGTGGCCAGCCGGATACCGGTTCATCTCGCCGGCCATAAACTGCATCTGCCGATGGGCCGCCTCCTGCCAGACCGCTTCTCCGGTCAGATATGCCAGCTTCTGCAGCAGCATTGCCGCAGCGGAGTTGCCAGACGGAATGGCGCCGTCGTAGGTTTCTTTCGGGCGGATAATCAGCGTTTCCGCATCAGCGGCGGTGAGAAAATAACCGCCGGATTTTTCATCAGCAAACAGCGCGGTCATCTGCCGGGCGCGCAGAATGGCCTGCTGCAGATAGACCGGCTCCAGTGTTACCTGATACAGTTCCAGCAAGGCCAGGCCGTACACCGCGTAGTCATCCAGCTGACCGGTGTGGGCTGCCTCGCCCTCCCGCCAGCGCACAAACAGCCGATTATCTGCATCGGTTATATTAGCCTCAATAAACTGCTGCGCCTGTTTCGCCACCTCCAGATAACATGGTTCGTCCAGCAGAAAGCCGGCCCTTGCCAGCGCCAGTATCATCCAGCCGTTCCAGCTCAGCAGCACCTTGTCATCTTTGTGCAGGGCCGTTCGCTGCAGCCGGTAATCGTACAGTTTTTTCAGCCGTGCATCATCATGCCGCCAGCCAGGTTCCGTCTGCCCGATGCGATTGGGGATGCTGTTGCCCTCAAAGTTGCCCTGTTCCGTAATACCATAGAGCCGGTTGAACAGCTGACCGTCGGTTTCGCCCAGAATCTGTTCCGTTTCCTGTGGCGTAAATACATAATATTTGCCCTCCACGCCGTCACTGTCGGCATCCTGCCCGCAGTAAAAGCCGCCCCGGTCATCGGTCAGCTCCCGCAGTACATAATCGGCTGTACTGCGCACCACCTGAGCATATGCTTCCTCCTGCGTCTGCTGATATGCCTCCAGATAAGCCAGTATCAGCAGAGCGTTATCGTACAGCATTTTTTCAAAGTGGGGCACCAGCCACTGCGTATCGGTAGAATAGCGGGAAAATCCGCCGCCGATATGGTCCCGGATACCGCCGCACGCCATGGCCTGCAGCGTGTGTGCCGCCATGTCCAGCCCGTCCGGTTTCTGTTCCAGCGCTGCATAACGCATCAGAAACAACAGATTATGAGGCGTTGGGAACTTTGGCGCCGGGCCGAAGCCACCCCACGTTTTATCGTACTGCCGGCGCAATTGCTGACAGGCCTGTGCCAGAATGGTTTTCTGCGGCTCCCGGCCATCGGCCGGATACACCTCCTGCATGGCTGCGGTAATCTGGTCGCCAGTCTGCAGGAGCTGCTCTCTGTCGTGCTCCCATAAATGATGAATGCGCTCCAGCAGTTCCATCAGGCCCGGCTGCCCGTAGCGGCGTCGCTTTGGAAAATAGGTGCCGGCAAAAAAGGGTTTCTGCTCCGGCGTTAAAAACACCGTCAGCGGCCAGCCTCCGGAACCGGTCATCGCCTGGCACACCGCCATATACACCGCATCCACATCGGGCCGCTCCTCCCGGTCCACCTTGATACAGATAAAATAGTTGTTGAGCACATCAGCTGTTTCCTCGTCTTCAAAGGATTCACGGGCCATCACATGGCACCAGTGGCAGGTGGAATACCCGATACTCAGAAACACCGGTTTATCTTCCAGTGCCGCCTTCCGAAAGGCCGCCTCGCCCCATGGCATCCAGTTCACCGGATTGTGCTGATGCTGTAACAGATAAGGTGATTTTTCATACTGCAGCGCATTTGCCATCCTCATCGCTCCCTTCTCGCAATACAGATTTTTCTCTTCTAAAGGATATATACACCTGTTAGTATTGCTTGAATCAGATGGCTTATACGTCTGCCGCAGGTATTTCGGCGACGGGGAATATTGATGGCTGGAAAACAACAGATTTACTGTAGAGAAAAGGACAGGTGCTGTTGAACCTTGTGAACCTTGCGAACCTTCTCCCTATTAATTATATATATTTCTTTATTTTTCTTAAACGTTTTCTCCAGTAAGGTTCACATCATTCAGAACCATATTGGTTGAGGCAAAAATAGGTTCACCTATCATTCACTTAAGGTTCACTATCATTCACAAATAATTATTTTCTCTCTAATAAATAATATACTCCATCTCTGTCTTTCTCTCGCGCTATCCCGATTCTCCGCAATTCCTGTCCTAAAAATCTCTGGCTTTTCTCCTCTTCGCCGTTTTCGGCGCACCAATGTTTATACGCCTGATAAATATCACGCGCATAGCTTTTGCCGACACGGCTTTGTATATAATATTCATCTACAAAGCGGCAAACCGGGTCCTGCTCTTCAAAATAACTGCGGGTGGCCTCGATGACGGCCCTGGGCGGGTTGAGCCCGTCATTGCAATATCGCAGATAGCCCTGAATCAGCCAGGCCAGAATCCCGTCGGCCTCGCTCAGCAGTTTTGCCTCCAGATTACGGTCGATCTCGTCTTCCTTCAAATGCCTGCGAAACGGAATCACCGCGATTCTCCGGCGAATGCCCTCGTCCATGGCCTGCAGCGCGGGCATGTGGTTGGTGGAAAACCACAATGTATAGGTTGGCATATACTCAATGCTTTCTTTATACATAGGGCGGCAGGTAATCAGGCCGCCGTCGGTGATGGTTTTGATAAAGCTCTCGTTTAAGATGCTGCTCTTCGAAAATTCGTTGGAATACACAAAGCGGCTTCCCCGGATGCGGTACAGTTCCTTTTCTGTCTCGTCACTTTTTTTGCCGAACCGGTCGGTACACAGTACCGAAGATTCCAGTTTGCAGGCATAATCGCCGGCGATATACGCCAGCACATTGATAAACAGCGATTTGCCGTTCCGGCCCTCGCCTAAGAGGCAGAATACCTTCTGCTCCCGGATATCACCGGTTAAGACGGAGTATCCTGCTGCTGCCTGCAGATATTTGTACAGTTCCATATCACCCATACAGCACTGTTTCACAAAACGCACCCACATAGGGCATTCATCCTGGGCATCCTGGGCCCCCTCCCGCAGGCTGGCACTGGCTGTTCTGGTGTGAAAATCTCCCGTTTTGTGAAACCAGGTTTCCTCCAGAGTTTTCAGATGAATGGAACCGTTTGCTGTATGAAACCGGTAGATGTCGGCATCAAAATCCTGCGGATGAATAAAGCAGTCCAGCGCGGCAGCTTCCATACAGCTTTTAATATTGCTCATCTTGCCGCAGCTCAGTCTGGCCTCCTCGCTTTTCACCGCCTCCCGGTGCCGATGTTCGGCTTCCAGTTTTGCCTGTTCTTCCTCGTGAGATAAAAACAGCACATCCCGCACCCGCTTCTGAATTTCCTCCACCGGAACAGAAGCCCATTTGACTCCCTGAAACAGATACCAGCGTTTTTCCTCGGGGCAGTAACGCACCAAGGCACTGTATCGGTCCAGAAACCGGCGGGCATTGCCATAATCGTTGGCCGTATAAGGTTCTTCCCGTACCGGCAGAACGGTATTCAGCAAGGTAAAGGGTCCTTTGATATCCTGCGCGGTCTCCGGCAGTTCTACGCTGTGGCGTTTCACAGCACACCGGCGCATCCCCTGTTTTTCCGGCGGCAGATCCAGAAATTCGGCTGCCGGCTCCTCCCGCCCTGCCGATTCCGCTTCAACCGCTCCGGTATCGCTATCCCCTGCTTTTGCACAATCCAGCCGTTCTCCAGTTCTCTCCTGCACAGCGATATCCGGACTGATGCTCTGTACGCTCTGTTGTCCCGATATTTTTTCCTTGGTATCACAGTTTTCTTCTTTTATGGTTTCCTCAAGCTCCATCACTTCGTCACGGTCTGTCCTGCTGCCCATGACTGCAGCCAGTTCTTCCTCGTTCATTGCATCATCCCTCTCTGTGTACTTCTACTGTCGGGCCTGTAAAACATTCCCTGCTTTCGTGTTCAGCAGTATAACACAGACGGATGCCGGATATGTCAAGGAAACTGTGGGAATAAATTACAGAGTTGTTAAGACATCTCGTTTTTCAAACAAGATTTTCTTATTCCCCAAAACCGCATGTTTCGTATTTACGATTTGTTTCCAATCGTATTTTCAGCCGTAAAAATTTACGATTGAATTTACGGTTGTTTTTCAATCGTATTTTTATAATTTTCGACCGATTTTCAAGCGTATTTTCAAGCGTAAAAATTTACGATTGAAAATACGCTTGAAATCCCGTATAATTTATTTCATAACTGAAAAAACTGACACTGGAGGTGTTCGCATGAAAGAAACTCGCACGCTGGAATATAAAGAAACGGTCACCAATACATTTTTAAAAACAGTAAGCGCGTTTGCCAATTATCAGGGCGGGCAG
>JAFYPD010000090.1 GCA_017547685.1 Peptococcaceae bacterium | reverse complement strand
CTTCATGATAGTATGCAGAACGTGCACGACATCCGCCGCAGATATTTTTATAGCCGCATTTACCGCAGGAGCCTTTGTAATCCTGTGTGCGCAGTGTTTTAAATACTTCTGCATTTTTCCAGATTTCATCAAATGGCTGTTCGTGTACATCACCGGCTTCTTCAACCATGTAAGCGCATGGACGTACTTTACCGATCGGGCTGATGATGCAGTAAGTTAAACCAGCCAGACAGCCTCTGGTGAAACGAGGGTCTAAATCAACACCAATCTGTTTTGCTACACGGGTAAACTGAGGAGCGCAGGTTGGTTTGATTGGAATCGATACCTGTTTCTGTTTTTCCATAATGGTGCGCAGCAGATTTTCGTATTCCAGAGACTCTACTGCGGTGTCTTCAATGTATACGCCGCGGCCAACCGGAATCAGGAAGAATACATATTCTGCAATCGCACCCATTTCTACAGCGAAATCAATAATGTCACAGATTTCGTGTTTGTTCCAGTCCATAATGGTTGTGTGAATCTGGAATGGCAGGCCAACTTCCCGGCAGTTTTTCATGCCCTGTACAGTCAGCTCATATGCATTTGGCAGACCGCGGAACTGGCTGTGTTTTTCAGGGTCAAGACTGTCCAGACTGATGCCCATAGCTGTTGCGCCGGCATCTTTCAGTTTCTGAGCCACTTCTTTTGTAATCAGAGTACCGTTGGTGCCGAATACCGGGCGTAACCCTTTGGACGCTGCGTATGCCACTAATTCATAAATATCAGGGCGCATCAGAGGTTCCCCGCCGCTGAAAATCATGATTTTAAAACCGGCACGGGCAATTTCATCAATTAATTTTTTGCCCTCCTCGGTAGTCAGTTCGGCATCTTTCTGATTCCCTGCATCCTGATAGCAGTGTTTGCAGGTTAAGTTACATTCGTTGGTTGTCATCCAGGATACGATCATTGTTTCAAGTCTCCTTACTTATTAATAATGTATTGTTCAGATAATAATTTATACGGTTTGCGGATTATTAAATTCCTGACTATATATTATAGTGTATTCAGGCAGTTTGCCGCAATTGTTTTTCAAAAATAAATCGGAAAAATCGGTTTCTTTTCACAAATTTATGATAAAGAATTTAGATAGCAGCAAAAGAATCGGCGGATGCTTCGTGAAAAAAGTTTCTAACGGCCGTAAACAGGGTATAAAACAGTATAAACAGGAACGAAAACAAAGATGAATATAAAAACAAGAAACGAAATGAGGTGCTGCGAATGACAGTAGCAAGTCCCATTATAAATAAGCGTGCACAATACGATAGAGAAAAGGTAGATGCACTGGCACGGGAGGTTCTGCAGTTTTCACGAGATATTCTGTCTGTAAAGATGCGGTTTCTAAACCCGGCCTTGAGTCGTCTGGAGCCGGTTTCGTCCGACTGGCATCTGGCAACGGATGGTGTGCGGCTGTTATATGACCCGCCCTATGTTGTACACACGTATGTCAGAGAGAAAAACCGGATTACGCGAAATTATCTGCACCTGACATTGCACTGTGTGTTCCAGCATTTTTATGTGGATTTGCGAATTAATCAGATGCTGTGGAATATTTCCTGCGACATGGCGGTGGAGAATCTGATTACCGAGATGAATCTGGAATGTACCAGAGTGGAACGGGAAGCACGGCAGCAGGAAGTGCTTGCGCCAATCCGCAAAGCCATCGGTCAGCTGACGGCAGAAAAAATTTATCATTATCTTCTGCGCAACCGGCCGAAAGAAGATACTCTGATTCACTGGTGGAAACTGTTTATGGCCGATGATCACGAATCCTGGTATATTTCGTCTATCAGTGATGAGATTGATGAAATGGGAGATCACAATTCCGATGTGGCCGGCGATTCGGTTAAGACAGGCAATACCAGTGCCAGCAATGAAAACAGTGAAAATGCGGATCGATTATCCGAACAGAAACGGCAGATTCGTGACCAGTGGGAGCAGGTTTCCCAGCAGATTCAGATTGATCTGGAAACCTTCTCAAAGAAAATGGGTGATTCGGCCAGAGGACTGATGCAGAATCTGCAGGAAGTAAACCGGGAAAAATATGACTACGCCAGCTTTCTGAAAAAATTTGCATCGATTGGAGAAGTGATGCAGGTCAATGATGATGAGTTCGATTATATTTTTTATACCTACGGGCTGAACCTATACGAAAATATTCCGTTAATCGAACCGCTGGAGTACAAAGATGTGAAGCGCATCAAGGAATTTGTCATCGCCATTGATACATCGGGGTCGGTCAGCGGGGAACTGGTGCAGCAGTTTGTACAGAAGACTTATAATATTCTGATGCAGCAGGAGAACTTTTTCAGCAAAATTAATCTGCATATCATCCAGTGTGACTCGGTGATTCACGAGGATGCCAAAATTACCAGCAAAGAGGAGTTTGAACGCTATCTGGCTAACATGACACTGCGCGGTACCGGCGGCACCGATTTCAGGCCGGTGTTCAAACGGGCGGACGAGATGATTCGGGATAAAGAATTTACCAACCTGAAAGGGATGATTTACTTTACCGATGGGGAAGGCACTTTCCCGGAACGACAGCCGGGCTATCAGACAGCCTTTGTATTTGTGAAGGATGATTACAAAGAGCCGCAGGTTCCGGCATGGGCTATTAAACTGGTGCTGCAGAATTATGAACTGGAGCAGAGTGGAACGGAAATGCAAACGAAAGAAAATAATATAAATAACGAAAACAGATAAACAGGAATCAGGAGAGGAGTTACTTTTATGAACATCAAACAGGCAAAAGATCAGATTAAAAATGCCATGACAGCATATTTTACCAAAGATGAGCGCGGCAATTATATTGTGCCGCTTCATAAACAGCGACCGATTTTTCTGATGGGACCTCCGGGTGTGGGGAAAACCGCTATTATGGAACAGGTGGCAGGTGAACTGGGCGTGGGGATGTTATCCTACTCGATGACCCATCATACCCGCCAGAGTGCCCTTGGCCTTCCATATATTGAACACAAAACCTATGGTGGAAAAGAATATGCGGTATCCGAATATACCATGAGCGAAATCATCGCATCCATTTACGATTTGATGGAAGAAACCGGCGTGAAAGAAGGGATTCTGTTCCTGGATGAAATCAACTGTGTTTCGGAAACATTGGCACCGATAATGCTGCAGTTTTTACAGTATAAAGTGTTTGGCCGTCATCGTGTTCCAGATGGATGGGTTGTTGTAACTGCCGGTAATCCGCCGGAATATAACAATTCTGTACGTGAGTTTGACATCGTAACATGGGACCGTTTGAAACGTATTGATGTAGAGCCGGACTTTGATGTATGGAAAGAATACGCCTACAAAACAGGTGTACATCCATCTGTGCTGACCTATCTGGAAATCCGGAAAGCAGATTTTTATAAAATCGAATCCACCATCGACGGGAAACGGTTTGTGACAGCCCGCGGCTGGGATGATCTGAGCCAGATGATTATTCTGTATGAGAAAAACGGCTTAACCGTAGATGAGGATTTAGTAGGCCAGTATCTGCAGGATGTAAAAATTGCAAAAAGTTTCGCCGTGTATTATGATTTATTTAATAAATACCGCAGCGATTATCAGGTGGATCAGATTCTGGTTGGCAATGTGACTGATGAGATAAAAGAACGTGCACAACAGGCCGGTTTTGATGAACGGCTGTCGCTGATTGGTCTTTTGCTGGATGCGGTGACATCGGAAGTGAAAGATGTCATTGAGGGCAAAAAGGTGCTGGAACAGCTTATGCAGGTATTAAAACAGTTCCGTGCGCAGATTGCCGGCGGCAAGGAATCGCCTGTGGAAATTCTGGAGCGTCTGAAAGCTGCCGAAGTACAGAAACTGGACAAAGGCCGCAAAGCCGGAAGTTTATCGGCAGATGGCCAGGCTCGTATGGAAGCGCTGCTGGCGGTACTGGAAGAACATATGGACCGCATTGCTTCTGAAACAGACGGTATGCAGGCATTCGGGCTGCTGAAAATGGATTTCGACAGCCGTGTAAAACAGATGAAACAGGCCGGCGCCGACAAAGGGGTGCTGCTGCAGAATCTGTTCCTGTTCAGCGAAGAGGTATTCACCAGCGGGCACGAACTGCTGATTCTCGTAACCGAACTGACCGCCAACTACTATACCGCAAAATACATCAGCGAATATGGCTGTGAGAAATATTTCGAGCACAACAAAGAGCTGCTGTTCTATGAACGTCAGAAAAAAATCGCGCAGGAACTGGATTTATTAGATCTGGACGAACAGCAGAACGAGGAATAATAGAAAGAAACATGAAAGTGTGATGGAAATGAAAGACGCTGCAAACAATTTTACAATCGAACATGGCGTACTGAAACGATACAGCGGAGATGAACTTCAGGTGCAGATTCCGGCAGGGATTCACACCGTAGGCTATGCTGCCTTTCGGGGCTGTAAAAACCTGAACAAGGTTATGATTCCGGAAGAGGTACAGAAAATTGACAGCCTGGCCTTTGCCCAGTGTGAACATCTGCAGGAGGTAACACTGCCGGAAGGGCTCGCTGAAATCGGCTACAGTGCATTTGAGCAATGCGTCAATCTGCGTCAGATTGTTCTGCCGGAAGGGTTAACACTTCTTGATCGTATGGCCTTTCTGGGCTGTACGGTGCTGGAAGAGATTTCATTTCCAGATAGCCTTTCATCTGTGGGGCGGGATGCTCTGCGGGATACCGCCTGGCTGACACAGCATCCGGATGGCGTGGTATATGCGGGAAAACTGGCACTGTTCACAAAAGGAAGTATCACCGAGGCCGATATCCGGCCTGGTACCAGAAAAATCTGTGTGGATGCGTTCCGTAACTGCACTGCGCTAAATCGTGTAACGCTGCCGGAATCTCTGCAGATTCTGGAAGACAGGGTTTTTCAGAACTGCCGAAAACTGATACAGCTTGTTATTCCGGAATCCGTGAATCAGATTGGCTATCGTGCCTTTGATGAATGTATCCGGCTGCATGTGCAGATAGATGCACTGGCTCCGC
Organism: Peptococcaceae bacterium; assembly: GCA_017547685.1. Lineage (GTDB taxonomy): Bacteria > Bacillota > Peptococcia > Peptococcales > Peptococcaceae > UBA7185. The sequence continues at coordinate 19,989 of JAFYPD010000090.1, read as the reverse complement.
AAATCGGGCGTCAGTGTTTTATGGACACTGCATCAGTGCGGATTACCCGCATGGACCCGGCGAAACTGCCTGATAATGTACGTCAGAGTGCTATTCTGGCCTTCGCCGATGATGTCTGTAACGATGTAAAACTGGATACATCTTTTTATAAACGGTTTCTGAAATACATTTACAGCCGCCGTAAACTTCTCTATTCGCTGGCGCTGGATCACTGGAATCTGCTGCAGCTCATGATACAGGAACGTATCATTCCGCTGGATGATGTGGACAGGATTCTGGATTCCATGCTGGGCGGGGAGCAGGCAGAGGCCGTGGCTGCACTGATTCAGTATAAACAGAGGCTGGCGGATGACAGTGACGATGGATTATCCGATGGCTGGGATGAGTTTGAACTGGGCTGGGATTTGCCGGCTGCTGAAAAAACAGCTGATGATTTAAAAAAAGAGTGGGGAATCAAAAAATGCAGTGACGGGACTTACACGTTAATGCTGTATCGCGGAACGGATTTAGACCTGACGGTACCGGGCCGAATCGGTGACCAGATGATAACGGCTGTTTCTCCGTCGGCCTGCAGCCCGAACCGGCACGGCATCAAACGGGAGACGGCAGACCAACGGCGCAGTATCCGGACTGTAACCGTACAGGAGGGCATCACGAAAATCGGAAACCATGCGTTTGCGGACTGTGAAAATCTGATGCAGATAACCTTGCCGGAAAGCATGATTGAGATTGGCTATGAGGCATTTCGCAACTGCAGGGCTCTGACGGAACTGGTTCTGCCGCAGAGTGTGGAGCGTATCGGCAGAGGGGCCTTTGCCGGATGCTGCAATCTGGAGATTATTCAGATTCCCGAAGGTGTTGTGATTGAGGAAGGCGCTTTTTCCGGGTGCAAAGGAGGGAGCGGGCTGTGATTCATTCCTTTCCGCCGGTGATTGACGATGGGTGCCGTGTATTAATTCTGGGCTCCATGCCAAGCGTGGTATCCCTGAAACGGCAGCAGTATTACGGGCATAAGCAGAATTATTTCTGGCCGATGATGTTTACTATATTGGAAGAACCCTATAGCGATGACTTTGCAGAAAAAAAACGAATGCTGCTTCGCCATCACATTGCACTGTGGGATGTGCTGGCCAGCTGTGAACGGGAAGGCAGCCTGGACAGCAACATAACCGATGAAGTGCCCAATGATATTCGCACATTGTTACAGGTCTATCCTTCGATACAATATCTGATGTTCAATGGCGGAAAAGCGTTTCAGAGTTTTAAAAAGCATTTCCCGGATTTGCTGGAACAGCTGGCGTGGAAACAGATGCCGTCCACCAGCCCGGCCCATACCATGAAGCGGGAGGAAAAACTGCGCCAGTGGCAGATAGTACGTGCATTATGTAAATAAATTACATGAAAAAAGGTAGCAATTTGCGAGGAAATGCGCTATACTATGGATAAACCATTTTGAGTGAATAACATAATGTGAAGGAGTGGATGGTTTATGAAAAAACTGGGTCATGAAGATTTAGGCGAAATGAACAAAAAAATCAGCGAAATTATGAAAACAGATGTTTATACCGCAAACGACGATGCAACCATCAAAGAAGTGCTGCAGGTACTGGTTGACAAAAAAATCAGCGGTGTGCCGATTGTCAGCAAAGACTATAAAGTGGTGGGATTTATCAGTGATGGCGACATCATGAAGTTCATTGCCAAACAGAATCCACGGATTATTGACATGACAAGCTTCATCACAGTATGGTACGATACAGAATCTTTCGAAAAGAAACTGCACGATCTGATGGATTTAAACGTGATGGAACTGGCAACCACCAGAATTGTATCGGTGGAAACCGACTACGATGTGGACGAGGCTGCAAAGGTGCTGGGTGAAAAGAAAATCAAAAAAGTGCCTGTTGTAGACGACGACGGTAAACTGGTTGGTGTCATCAGCCGTTCCGAAATTCTGCGTTATGTATTAGGAACCTATCTGGAACGGGAAGCAGAATTCCACAACGAAGCAAAATAAATCGTGACTTGTATCATTGATCGGCCTGAAAGAGGAAACTCTGCAGGCCGCTTTTTTGTTGTTCCGATTCAGGAAAAACAGAAACGGATGCAATAAACAGTTTCTTTGCAGAAAGATAAGGAAATTACCGGCTGAAAGAAGAATATAACAATGAAAAACAAGGAGAAAACTGTTAGAAGGATGTGATACAGATGATAGAAATGCTGCTGCTGGTGGCCATTGTGATTGTGGGATGTATCCTGTGCAACCGGATCTCGGATAAAATCGGGGTGCCGATGCTGCTGGCCTTTATTCTGCTGGGGATGCTGTTCGGCAGCGACGGGTTATTCAAAATTCAGTTTGATAACTTCGGCTTTGCCGAACAGATTTGCTCCATTGCGCTGATTTTTATTATGTTTTACGGGGGATTCGGCACCAAATGGAACGAGGCGAAGCCGGTTGCGGTCAAATCGATGCTGTTATCCACGCTGGGTGTTCTGCTGACCGCCGGGCTGGTGGGCGTATTCTGCCATTATGTGCTTGGCTTTGCCTGGCTGGAAGGGCTGCTGCTGGGTGCCTTGCTGGGCTCCACCGACGCGGCATCGGTGTTCTCCATTCTGCGTTCCCGCCAGCTGAACCTGAAATACGGCACAGCCTCCATGCTGGAAGTGGAGAGCGGCAGTAACGACCCGTGTGCCTATATGCTGACTGTGATCCTATTGTCTATGATGGGCGGTGGCGGAGAGGTATCCGTTGTTTCTCTGATTTTCTCCCAGCTGTTCTTTGGTTTGCTGTGCGGCGGCGTGATTGCGATTCTGGCAATCCAGGTGCTGAAACGGTTTGAATTTGAAACAGAAGGGTTCAATGCGGCCTTTGTGGTTGCCATTGCACTGTTATCCTATGCACTGCCGTCGGTGCTGGGCGGAAACGGGTATCTCAGTGCCTACCTGGTGGGGATTCTGCTGGGCAACAGTGATATCCCTGATAAAAAAGTGCTGGTGCATTTCTTTGACGGCATTACCGGCCTGATGCAGATGTTAATCTTCTTCCTGCTGGGGCTGCTGTCGTTCCCATCCGCTTTGCCTGGCGTGGCATTCACCGGTCTGCTGGTTGCGGTTTTTTTAACCTTTATCGCCCGGCCTGTGGCTGTGGCACTGCTCTTGACCCCGTTCAGGGCAAAGCTGAATCAGCAGCTTCTGGTTTCCTGGGCCGGTCTGCGCGGTGCAGCATCTATCGTATTTGCTACAATGGCCGTTGTCAGCGGTGTGCAGACCGAATATGATTTATTCCATATTGTCTTTTTTGTTGTGCTGTTCTCCATTCTGCTGCAGGGCACCTTGCTGCCGCATGTATCCTATAAACTGAACATGGTGGATATTCACGGCAATGTATTTCGAACCTTTACTGACTACAGCGAGGAAGATGATGTAGATTTCATCCGCTTAACCATGAGCGAAAAGCATCCGTGGGTCGGATTACCGATTAAACAACTGGTGCTTCCGCCGGACTGCCTTCTGGTTATGATTATCCGCAGCGGCGAAACTCTGGTACCCCAGGGCGATACCGTTATTCATGCCGGCGATACCATCGTACTCAGTGCCCTTTCCTACCGGGACGAGCGGAACATCAAGCTGCGCGAAGTCATCGTAAAAGCCGGCGACCACTGGTGTGACCGGGAACTTGGCCGTGTAGACCTGCCGAAAGGCACCCTCGTTGTGATGATTCGGAGAGACGGCGAATCGATTATTCCAAATGGCAGGACGGTTGTAAAAGAGGGGGATTTGCTGGTAATTAATCGTGCCGGACGTGTTATGGTTTAGGGCTTATCTTTTTTCCTTTTTGGTGCGTTGTTTTTGGTTTTTCTCGCCTTGCGTACCTTAAGTACTCGTCGCTCGAAAAATCAAAAGCCGCCTTCCAAAAAGAAAAAAATCTGAAGCACTGTCAGAGTATCGTTGTATCTTTGTTATAGATAATAAAATGGTTAGACGAACATGAATTTGACGGAGGTGAAATAATTTGACGAAGGAGTGTGATTGTATGAAGAAGATATTGCCTAAAATACTATTGGGTATAGCGTTAGCTTGTGCTGTGTTTTTTAGCTTCCTTTACACCAATAATGACATTGGTAAAACAGCAAACAGTTTAGAAGCCGATATCCGCCTATCGCAAAAGATTTCGGATGATTGGAATGTTGATGGAAGCACATCCGATACAATGGCTGCATTTATTTCTTATCCGCAGGACAAGACAGACCACACATTTTCTGTCTATGTAAATCGCCCTGGCTTATCTTTTGGCTATTTCTTCCGTGGTGGTGGAGATATCGTTGAGGTTGATGATTACATTGCAGAGTTTGTTGTTGAAGGATATAACGAAAGGGCATTCGTCTCAATGAATACCCAAAATGTTATTCGTCTTGAGGTAGATGATGGCAACAGTATTAGGGTGATTGATATTGATAATGGCAAGCCTTTTGCTATTGTCCTACCCCTTAATGCGGGAAACATCTGTTTCTATGATGCGAATGGAAATGTTGTGGAATATCTTCGCCAACCACTTTGACAAATTCCAATTTGTTGAACGGAATAGCATATAGTTATACTCAAGCAGAACCAGCAGTATTGCGAACAGCGCCTTCCGCCTTGCAACGGATTTTGACGATGGATGTTCGGCTGTGATGAATTGGCGTTTACGCCAAATCCGTCAAAAGCGAACATCCGAGGAAATGTCCGGGGCACGAAGGGAAAGCTGTGAGCAAACTGCCGGTTCTGCTTGTATTATCATTGTTTTTATCATAGCTTTTATCATTATTTGCATCGTTTTCAGATAAAAAGCCGAAGGTGTATCGTTTCTGATACAATCCTTCGGCTTTTTGTAGTAGTAGGTTATCGAAAATTAACAAAGGTTGTGTTATTGCATGGCATTCTGTAAATCTTCTGTGCGGATGCCCACCGGGCACTGGAAGCTGCAGGCGCTCCACTGTTCATCGGCAATCTGGAATGGTGTTTTCAGATTTGCCAGTGCCAGTGATTTGCAGGTTAACGGAGCAGGGGTATCCTGCCCGTCGGTTAACTGCTGTAATGCTGCGGTGCATTTGCCGCATTCGATACATTTCAGTACCTGGCCTTTGTTCTGTGCCAGCAGGGTGCTGCGGCCGTTGTCCAGCAGGATTACATGCACAGCCAGCGGCCCGTGCATGCCGCATACCATGGCCCCTTCAATATCGCCGGTGCGGCTCGGGCCGGTAATGTAGGAATAATAAACCGGTGCATCCTGACGCCCGCCGTTTTTCCAGGCAGCGTGAATGCTTTCCAGTGCAGTGTCGTTGGATGGATACAGTTTTTCCAGCCCGGCGATTGCTAGATGGCGTGTTGGAATATTGGAAACCAGGCGCCCGTTGCCCTGGTCTTCGGCTAAAATAATGGTGCCGGTATCGGCGGCAATACCGTCCAGCCCGGTGATGCCCCAGTCTGATTTATCGGCGGATACTTTAATCTGGCGGCTCACAGCTGCTAACAGATTGCTTTCCTCGGCCGGTTCATTCAGATACTGATGCAGAATGCCGGTAATCTGTTCTGGTGTGGCATCATCCAGCGGCGCACGGCGCGGATTTACATAAGGTTTCTGCAGCCCTTCCGCCACAACAGCCTCCAGATCGGTCTGTACAGCCTGCGGTACAATCTGCTGAAGGTTGATTTCTTCTAATTCCGGTGCAAAGGTGCACAGCGCTTTCTGCTCTGCAGTACACAGCTGCTGAATAATAGCGGTAGTTTCCGTGGTATCCTTTGCCAGATATACGGTACATCCTTTCGCTTTCAGGGTGGCGGATGCCTGTTCCAGCAGATTCTGGTTCTGTTCTACGCATTGCTGACGAATGATTTGCGGTTCATAGGTACTCATTTGGCATTCCCTCCCTGACGATAGGCTTTGGCCAGCAGGCTTACAATATGGGTGGCCTGCTGCTGGCTGTTGTTGTGGTGCAGCCCGTCTTTCAGATGCATCACACAGCCAGGGCATCCGGTTGCCACATACTGAGCATTGGTATCTGCAATCTGGCTGATTTTTTCATCGTTGACACTGCGGGATACATCATAGTGGAATAAACTAAAGCTTCCGCCAAACCCGCAGCAGCTGTTCGGCTCTTTCATTTCGGTCAGTTCCGCACCAATCTGTGTTAACAGCTGGCGAGGCTCACTGCTGATATTTAACCCGCGCACCAGATGGCAAGGGTCGTGCCAGGTAACCGATACCGGTTCTTTCAGTGTCGGCGGCTGGATATGCAGCACATTCACCAGATAATCGTTCAAATCAATGACTTTGCCCTGCAGCTTTTGATACTGTGCCATCAGTTGTGCATCATTGCTGGATACAATCAGCGCTTCCCATTTTTCTTTCACGGTAGTGGCACAGGAAGGACAGAGGAAGATAAGATATTCATAGTCGTCAGAACTGAACAGTTTTACATTCTGCGAGGCCATTTTTGCCGCTTCTTTTGTGTCGCCGCTCATAATAGCCGGCAGACCGCAGCAGGCTTCCCCATCAAAGGTGACCATCTGAATCTGATTTGCCATCAGCACATCGTAACAGTCAAGCCCCAGCTGCGGGTAGGCATAGTTCACCATACAGCCGGCGAACAGTGCCGCCTTGCCTTTTGGATATTTCAATGGCGATTTGTTTGCCATCTGTTCGGCGAAAGATTTTTTTGCCAGCGTCGGCAGCAGACGGTCTTTTGGCGCACCGGCCACCAGCTTCGATACATCAAAGCGCATGGTTGCGTCGTGCTGCGGCTGTTCTTTGAATGCCAGCCCCTGGAACTGACGGCCGATTTTCATTAGCGGGGATAACGCGTTGGCTCCCAGCACATGGAATACGCTGTTTTTCACCAGCCCGTTGCCTTCGGTTTTTGCTTTGTTTTCACGCATATTCAGAATCATCTGCGGAGTCGGCATCTGTAATGGGCAGGATTCCTCACAGCGCCCGCAGCCGATACATAACGACAGCCCGGCTTCGTCCACTTTGGCGCTGTCACCGGTATGGAACATGGTAAAAACAGTACCGCGGCCGCCTAGATATTTATAGCCGAAATTTTCTCCGATGGAATTGTAAACCGGGCAGGTATTCAGGCATCCGCCGCAGTTTAAGCAGTACAATACCGACTGACAGCCTGCATCGATGGCTTCCTGACGGCCCTGCTGCAGAAATACCACATGCACTTCCTCCGGCCCCTGGGCACCGTTTAAAAAGTCCATAGCCGGATTGGAGAAATGACTGACCCCGTCGATAACAGAAACATAGGTCCCGATATCCTGGCCGCAGCCGTATGTGGAAGCAGAACGCACAACGGTTAAGCCGTCGGTGAAATTCCGCACAATTTTTTCAATGCCGGCAATCACAATGTGCACCTTTGGAATACTGGTCACACAGCGGATATTGCCTTCGTTTTCTGTTAAGAAGACAGTGCCGGTGTCAGCTGCGATGGCATTGGCCCCCGAAATACCTACTTCGGCCCGCAAAAAGGCATCCCGCAGAGAACGACGTGCCGCTCCAACCAGAATTTCCGGGTCGGTTGGCAGGTCTTCGCCCAGGTCTTTGGATAATAATGCAGCGCATTCCACACGGGTCAGGTGACAGGCAGGTGCCAGTGTGTGAGCCGCTTTGCCTTTGCCCTCCAGCTGTGCCAGACGGTCGCCCAGGTCGGTTTCATATACCGTTGCGCCCTGCTGCTGCAGCCGTTTGGTAATGCCGATTTCCTTCCCGGTATTTGTTTTGGATTTTACCACCAGATGGTCGCTGACGATATTGGCGATGTAATCGGCAGCCTGCTGCGCTGTTTCCGCCATATAGACATGGAAACCGTTTTTCTGCATGGCCGCAATAGTCTGCGGCAGCAGGGTACCAAGATTGTCGATGGCATCATCTTTGACCGCACGCAGTGCCGGTGACAGCTCCGGATGGGCGGCAACCGTTTTCACAATGGCAGGCCGCAGATGATTGATGGTTGTGTGCCGGCCAACCCAGGACGGACGATCCTCAAGGCCGGCATCAATTTTCTGTTGTAATGTCTGATTTGACATAAACATGCCTCCAGTATATTCAGAAATGTAAAGCAGTTCGTTTTTGAAAAATTTGTTTTATACTAACAAGTATAGCACAGAATCAAACAGACGGCGAAAAATTTTTTATGCTGCATACAATATTCCTGCATAAACATACAGAAATATGGCGATTGATGCTTGACACAGTCATATTTTTTCGGTAAAGTAAACGCATAGGCATAAAATGGGGAACACCACCCGGGGTGTTTTCTTTTTTATGTCTATTTTTGTTTTCTTTATGAACATACAGGATGTTTGAGGTGATGATATGAAAATCAATGGTGCAGAAGTGACACTGCCGGATGATACCACACTGCTGGATTATCTGGAGCAGAACCAGTATAAACTGGAACGGATTGCCGTGGAATACAACGGAGAAATCCTTTCTAGAGACCAATATGAAACCGTTGTGCTGCAATCGGCTGATGTAATAGAAATTGTCAGTTTTGTAGGTGGAGGCTGATATGAATACATTTGATGATATAGATACATTGCAACAGCAATCTGTGGCCATTGCCGGGCTTGGCGGTCTCGGCTCTAATATTGCGGTGATGCTGACCCGCAGCGGAGTCGGGCATCTGCTGCTGATTGACTATGATACCGTGGAGGGCAGTAACCTGAACAGGCAGCATTACATGCCGCGGCATATCGGCAGACCAAAAACAGAGGCACTGGCAGAACAGCTTCGGGAAATCAACCCGGCTGTGCAGCTGACCATAAAGTATGAAAAAATTACAGCGGAGAATGCAGCGGATTTATTTCGGGGCTGGCCGCTCATCTGTGAAGCTATGGATGAGCCTGCCGCCAAAGCAATGCTGATTAATACGCTACTGCCTGATGCGGAAAAAATCATTGTAGCCGGCTCCGGCATGGCCGGTTACGGAAGTGCAAACAGCATTAAAACCACGCGCAAAATGAAACGGCTCTATCTGTGCGGCGATGAGACAAGCGATATGCAGAACGAGAGGATGCTGGCCCCGCGGGTGCAGCTTTGTGCCGCCCATCAGGCCAACATGATTCTGCGCATCCTGCTGGGCGAGATGGATCCGTAAGGCAGCCTGTATGGTATAACGGAAAAGAGACGATGAGAAAAGAGGTAACAGGATGGAAGATAAACTGATATTGGGCGGTCACACCTTTGATTCCCGCTTTATTTTAGGTTCCGGCAAGTTTTCGCTGGACCTGGTGCAGGCCGTGGCAGAACAAGGCGGCGCCCAGATAATTACACTGGCATTGCGCCGCGCCAACGAAGGCGGCGCCGAGAATATTATGGAATATATTCCCGACGGGATAACTCTTTTGCCGAACACCTCCGGCGCCCGCACAGCTGAGGAAGCACTGCGCATCGCCAGACTGGCCCGCGCTATCGGCTGCGGAGATTTTGTAAAAGTGGAAGTTATCCGTGACAGTAAATATCTACTGCCGGATAATTATGAAACGCTGAAAGCCACTGAGATGCTGGTCAGAGAAGGCTTTATTGTACTGCCTTATATGTATCCGGACCTGAACGTGGCGCGCGCCCTGGTGGATGCCGGAGCCGCTGCGGTAATGCCGCTGGCTGCTCCCATTGGCAGCAACAAAGGGCTGGCCACGAAAGAATTCATTCAGATTCTGGTAGATGAAATTGACTTGCCGATTATTGTGGATGCCGGTATTGGCCGCCCGTCACAAGCCTGTGAAGCCATGGAGATGGGCGTGGATGCCATTATGGCCAATACAGCCATCGCAACCGCCGGTGACGTGAAGCAGATGGCTTCTGCCTTTAAACTGGCCATCGAGGCCGGGCGGCGCGGTTATCTGGCCGGTATGGGCCGTGTGCTGCATCGGCAGGCGGAAGCATCCAGCCCGCTGACCGGTTTTCTGGAGGATTAGGCCATGCATTTAAACAATATTTCTCATATGGATTATCTGCCTGACATGGAAATTATCCAGTCTGACATTATGGAAAAGGTGCTGGACTACATGGAGGCCTATGACGCAGACAGCTACACTGCACAGGATGTACAGCGGGCGCTGCAGAAAGAATGGCTGACCATCGAGGATTACGGTGCATTACTATCTCCGGCTGCCCTGCCTTATCTGGAGCAGATGGCACAGAAGGCAAAACAGGAAACGGCAAAGCATTTCGGCACCTCGGTCTGCCTGTTTACACCGCTGTATATTGCCAACTATTGTGAAAATCACTGTGTGTACTGCGGGTTTAACTGTCATAATCATATTCACCGGGCAAAACTGACCATGGACGAGATAGAACAGGAATTACAGGCCATTGCCGCCACCGGGCTGCAGGAGATTCTGCTGCTGACTGGGGAATCGCGTACTGCCTCCAGCGTGGAGTATATTGGAGAGGCAGTAAAACTGGCGGCGCGGTACTTCCGTAATGTCGGCATAGAAATTTATCCTCTGAACACAGAGGAATACCGTTATTTAAACCAGTGTGGCGCCGATTTTGTTTCTGTTTATCAGGAAACATACAATACCGATAAATATGAGCAGGTGCATCTAAGCGGCCACAAACGGGTATTTCCGTATCGGTTTTACGCGCAGGAACGAGCACTGCAGGGTGGTATGCGCGGCGTGGCATTCGGCGCATTGCTGGGGCTGGACAATTTCCGCAAAGATGCCTTTGCAGCCGGGCTGCATGCCTATTATACCCAGCAGAAATATCCGCAGGCGGACATTTCCTTTTCCTGCCCGCGTATGCGGCCGTACATCAACAATGCTGAAAATAATCCAAACGATGTGCATGAAACACAGCTTCTGCAGGTGATGTTAGCCTATCGGCTGTTTCTTCCTTTTGCGGGGATTACTATTTCCACCCGGGAGCGGGCCGGATTCCGTGACAATGTGGTGGGTATGTGTGCCACCAAAATTTCTGCAGGTGTGAGAACCAGTGTGGGCGGCCATGAAGAAGAGCAGAAAGGCGACGAACAGTTTGAGATTTCTGATTCACGCAGTGTGGAGGAAGTGGATGCCATGCTGCGGCAGAGAGGCCTGCAGCCTGTATACATTGATCATGTGCGTGTATAACGGCAGGTAGGATGAGTTGGGTATCAATGATTCTTCTGGATGATTCTTTATTTGGTATCGCAGAAATTTTGCGAGAGAGAGATGTATGAGGGGGGGTACGTATGAAAGAAATCCTTGCAGTTACCAGCCGGAACCTGTGCACAGGTGATTTTCAGCAACAGCTGAAGCGACTGGCTCAGTCCGGCGTGGCGGCCATCGTCCTGCGGGAAAAAGACTTATCTGAAGATACCTATCTGCATCTAGCTAAGCAATGTGTCAGAACACTGGAGCCTTTTTCTGTACCGCTGGTCATCAGCCATCGTGTGAACGCTGCCCGCCAGCTGCAGATAAAACAGATACAGGTATCCTGGCCGGTATTTCAGCAGAATTATCAGAATTTGCAGGAATTCAGCCGCGTGCTGGTATCGGTGCACTGTGTGGAAGAGGCTGTGCAGGCCGTAGAATGGGGCGCTCACGGGCTGATTGCCGGGCACATTTTTGCCACCGACTGCAAAAGAGGCTCAGCGCCTCGCGGATTAGCATTTCTGCAGCAGATTTGCGATGCTGTAAATATTCCAGTGTATGCCATCGGCGGCATCACCGCGCAAACATATCCAGAACTGCAGTGCAGCAAAGCTGCCGGTGTCTGTGTGATGAGCCACGCCATGAAACAGGACGTTTTTTTCTGGGAGAATGGTTGACAAATGAGTCGGCAGGGGGTAAAATATAGAAGTTGTGAAATGCATATACTTCTATATCGGGATGTGGCTCAGTTTGGTAGAGTACCTCGTTCGGGACGAGGGGGCCGCAGGTTCAAATCCTGTCATCCCGACTTGAAAACAACCCGCAAGTGATACAGCTTGCGGGTTGTTTTCTTTTTTTAGAAACAGTTTACGAACCTATCGGTACTTCTATACATATACTATTTTATCACCAAGGAAGGGAAGTATGTGTGATGAAACAAAGCTATATCACTGACTCACTGGAGCAGCATCTGTTTTTTGCCCGTATTATGAAGGAGCATGCCTTCTTTTTAAAGGTCGGCATTTTGCCGACGAATGCTAGCCTGGTCAGAGAAGGCGAGCGTTTTCTGCGGCAGTTTGAAGTGCAGTTAGCCCGAACGATTCCAATGTGCCATTGTGTTGTTCGCAATCGTGTGCTGGAATCGGGAGAGGTTGTAACCGAATTTACCGACTGTGCTGAACGGCAGACTCACCGGCTGACCGGTACCTTTATTAATCTGGAACTGACTGCACGTACACATCAGCTGGAAGGCCGCGGCTGTAATGATACGCTGACGGTGTCGCCAGCTATGATGCGACAGGTTCAGCAGTTAAATCGTGATGGTCTGACGCTTGTGGAAGGGATTATCAACTATAAAGAGCGTCTGTTAAGCAGCGTTGGTGCGGGTGGTCTGTTTATAGCCAATTATCCGCTGCTGATAGAACATATCCTGCGGGAAGCCCGGCTTTACCGGATGCATCTGATGCGGCTGGAAGGGATGGAGGAATGCAGCTGTCAGGAAGTGCGTGACAGTGAGCTGTTCTGGAACCGGATTATGATGGAACACGCTCAGTTCATTCGCGGTTTGCTTGACCCTTGCGAAGAGAAACTGATTGACACAGCCGATGATTATGCTGCTGAGTACTGCCGATTGCTGAACGCTGCGGATGCAGCCAGCGACAGAACCACATGCAATGAAAAAGATGCATTGACATTAACCAGAGAGTTCCGTGATTTCAAACATGCCGGTACAGAAGGGATTGGAAGCTGCCAGATTCGTTCGATGATTCTGCCGTTGCTTGCCGACCATGTGCTGCGGGAAGCAAATCATTATATCCGATTGCTGGAAGAGTAGAAATCCCATACAAAAGCAGCATCGCTTTCAAGGCGGTGCTGCTTTTGTATGGGATTCTGCATGAATGGCAAAACACAAAAAGCAGATTTTGAAAAAATGCGGTAAATAAAAAGGATGTCTTGCACTGGGCATAGAATTCTTTCTGGTAGAATAATAAATATCAAGAATGATATCAAATAATATTGTAAACGAGACATATAGTAGGAGGATGTTTATGTCTTATACTGTTTTCACCGACGGCTGTTCCAATCTGCCGGGGTATCTGATAGAACGATTTCAGATTTGTGTGCTGCCGTGCAACTATGTGATGGACGGCGAGCCGTGTGTTTACGAAGGGGATATTGATGCGTTTGACACCCACGGCTATTATGAAAAACTGCGGAACGGATCTGAGCTGAAAACCAGCCTGCTGAATGTGAATCTGTTTTTAACTCATTTTCGCCCGGAGTTGGAGGCAGGCCGTGATGTGATTTATGTGGGCATGTCTTCCGGAATCAGCGGCACCATTCAGTCGGCCCGAATTGCCATGGATCAGCTTTCGGCGGAATTTCCGCACAGAACCATCCGTGTGGTGGATTCTCTGGGAGCGGGGTTTGGGCCAGGCCTTCTGTCCTGCCGTGCATCTGAACTGCGCGCGAAGGGGAAAACCGCATCGGAGGCGGCAGATATTCTGGACAGAGAAGCGACACAGCTTCTGCAGTTCTTTACGGTGGACGACCTGAATTTCCTGAAACGCACCGGCAGAGTCAGCGGGGCAACCGCAGCCATCGGCACTGTGCTCAATATCAAACCACTGCTGTGGGGAGACCCGACGGGGCACATTGTGGCTTACGCAAAATACCGCGGGCGGCAGAAGGCAATCGATGCCATTGTGGAGCAGTATCGCACCAAAGCGGTAAATGCACAGCATCAGCGGGTGGCCGTTTCCCACGGCGACTGCCCGGAAGAGGCAGAGTATCTGGCAAAACGAATCTGCGAGATTTGTGAGCCGAAGGAACTGATTATTGCGCCCCATGAACCATTTACTGGCGCTCATGTAGGCCCGGGCATGCTGGCACTGTTCTTCTTCGGGGAAAAAAGAGAATAAAAAATAAACAACTGCAGGAGACGTTCTCGTCACAGCCGGAAAACGGAAGGGTCACCGGATTCCCTGAACTGCTATGGCCTGTATAATACAGCAACCGGCGATGGCTTTTTTAGCTATGAAACGATTGTACGGCACAGGGAAATGTGATACGATAAAGATATAAAGCGTGACTGATAATGTTAGTTACATCATATTACAAAAGCCGAGGATTCCTATACATGAAATTTTTCTGGTCGGAATATCATTCTACAAAAATATACAAGTTGTATAGTATGCTGTTTGTCATGGCGGTCTATTGCATGTTCCCCTCTCAGGTGTTTGCCGTACAATCTGAAGCAGCTATTTCAGACGGTTCTGTGAATATGGCATTTGTTTATGCGATACTGGCTGTTGTATCATTGCTTATGGTGGCTGGATATGGCATTGCTGTGCAGAAAAAAGATATCTGGATGCTGCTGCTGTTTGTTTCTGTTTTTATTGTGAATACAGGTTATTTTGCGCTGGCTGTTTCTACAACACTGGAAGAAGCGCTGCTTGCCAATCGCATTGCCTATTTAGGATCTGTATTTCTGCCGTTTTTCATGTTTATGACAATTATAACGGTATGTCGGATTTCTCTGCCAAAATGGTTTGTGGCAATTCTGCTGTCTGGCAGTGTTGCTGTTTTTATCATTGCGGCAAGTCCTGGATATCTTGACTGTTATTATAAAGAAGTAACCCTTGTATTTGTAAATGAAATGGCGAAGCTGCATAAGGTTTACGGTGCACTGCACAAGGTGTATTATATCTATCTGTTTGGCTATTTTGTGCTGATGCTTGGCACGGTCTGGATTTCTGTGTATCGCCAAAAAGTGGTATCCCATAAACATGTGGCGATGCTGCTTGTTGTTGTATTTTTAAATATTGCGATATGGTTCATTGAACAGTTTATTTACTGTGAGTTTGAGTTTTTATCGATTTCCTATATTGTCAGTGAACTGTTGCTGCTTCTGTTATATGGCATGATGCAGGACTATGGTATTTTTCCGGGTCATTCTGCAGAAAGTATTTGCACCAGTCAGACAGAAACGGAGATATCTACTGCGGATATCCGTGTGGAGCCGCCTGAAGCAGTCAGTCCGATGGATGATAAAGAAGATAACGACTGTGTTTCCGAAGTAGACACGATGATGAAAAAACTGCAGGAGATCTGCCCTGCCGTTCATACCTTATCCTCGCGCGAGAAAGATGTTCTGTGTGAAATGCTGAAAGATAAAAAAAGAAAAGAGATTGCAGACACGCTGTATATTTCTGAAAATACCGTAAAAACACACACGGCAAACATTTATGCAAAACTTGGCGTAACAAGCAAAAGTGAACTGTTTTATAAACTGGCACAAAAACAGTAGAAACAGTATAAATATGACAAAGGCAAAAGAACCGGTTATCCAGAATAATCGGTTCTTTTCTGTCTGTTGTGCTAACATTTTTTATATAAACAAAATCCCCCGCATTTCAGAGCAGAATCACCCAGACGGGTGATAGATATTTTATGTCGCAGTGTGATAGGATGGCAGTAGCAATCATAGTTCTGCGCAGGGGGATGGACGATATGTACGAAATAAAACTGTTTATCAAAAGCTATCAGGATAAAAATCTGCAGGGAGTCTTTGTTTCTTCCTATAATAGGATTCCGGTTACGTTCAGCAACCTGACACGATTAATCCTGTTACTGGATGATGCGGTCAGAAGCCAGGGCAGAGAAAAGTGGCGAAGAAAGGGATTGAAGGCCAGATACCATTCCAGTGTATGGCTCTTGCCGGATCAGGTGAATTTTCCTGTGCTGGCAACCTTTGGACTTTATAATATGTATCGGAGCGGATATCGCTGGATGGGCACCATCTACTGGGTGGAGGGACGGCAGGAGGCTGTGTTTCGAAGCGAACTCGAACTGATAAAACGAATGGACGATGTATTGTCCAGGCAGAAAAATATGTAAAACAATACAGTTATAAATTGAGGTGCAGCTATCTTGACAGTTGCGCTGCATCGTGGTATTCTATAAAAACGATAACTGAATACCTATCATCACAGATGGGGAGGAGTACCCTGCGATAAGGCTTTAGAGAGGAAAACCACGGCTGGAAGTTTTCTGCTGGACGCATGGGAAGGTAGCCCCGGAGATATCGTGCTGAACACGGAAAATCTGTTTTTAGCGGCTGGCTGAGCGCAGAGAAATCCGTTTGCTAGGCAGGGTCGGGTTCGCCCGTTACAGCGGAAAAGAGCGCCTGATATTTTTGAGATATCGGGAAGTAAGGTGGTACCACGGAGGTTATGCGTCTTCGTCCTTTTTACAGAGGATGAAGGCGTTTTTTTGTCGGACTTGTTAAATTTGCGCATTACTGCGTTGTTCCGGCAATGATATGGATACAACGGGGCGATGTGGGAATCGCCCCCTACAAATACGCATGAAATGGATCGTGTAGGGGCAGATGCCACTGGCGCGAATTTCTGCGCCGGAATCCGCCCGTGATATCCCTAAGCATTGCGGATAACCATCAAATCAAACATCAACAACCAAATCAATATATTATAAAGGAGCAATGAAAATGGACGAGAGCAAAAACTTATCGAAAGTTTATGATCCGAAACAGGTAGAAGAGCACTGGTATTCTATCTGGGAAACCAACAAATATTTTGCAGGCCGTATGGACGAAGGCAAGGAAAACTTCTCCATCGTAATGCCGCCTCCAAATGTAACCGGGAAACTGCACATGGGCCATGCTATGGACAACACCATGCAGGATATTCTGGTGCGTTACAAACGCTTATGCGGCTTCAATACCCTGTGGGTGCCGGGTACTGACCATGCCGGTATTGCAACCCAGGCAAAGGTTGAAGCACAGCTGAAAGAGGAAGGCACCAACCGTTATGAAGTGGGCCGTGAAGAATTCCTGCGCCGCACCTGGGCATGGAAAGAGGAATACGGCAACACCATCACCACCCAGCTGCGCAAACTGGGCAGTTCCTGTGACTGGGACCGCGAACGGTTCACCATGGACGAGGGTTGCTCCAAAGCGGTTCGTGAAGCCTTTGTGCGTTTATATGAAAAAGGATTAATCTATCAGGGCAACTACATTGTAAACTGGTGCCCGCACTGCCAGACCACCATTTCCGATATCGAAGTTGAGCACGTTGACCAGGACGGCAAAATCTATTATTTCCGCTATCCAACCGAAGACGGTACCGACAGCATTGAAATTGCAACCACCCGCCCGGAAACAATGCTGGGTGATACCGCTGTGGCTGTGCATCCGGAAGATGACCGTTACAAACACTTAATCGGCAAAAATCTGGTGCTGCCTGTGGTTGGCCGCGTGATTCCAATTGTTGCCGATGAATATGTAGAGAAAGAATTCGGTACCGGTGCTGTAAAAATTACACCAGCGCATGACCCGAACGACTTTGAACTGGGCAACCGTCATAATCTGCCGCAGGTAGTAGTTATTGATAAACAGGGCAAAATGAATGACCTGGCCGGGAAATATGCTGGTATGGATCGTTATGACTGCCGCAAGCAGCTGGTGGAAGATTTAACCGCCTCCGGTGTGCTCACAAAAATTGAAGACCATCAGAACTCGGTGGGGCACTGTTACCGCTGCCATACCGTCATTGAACCGCTGGTAAGCAAACAGTGGTTTGTAAAAATGGAACCGTTGGCAAAACCGGCTATCGAAGCGGCTCACACCGGTGCTGTAAACTTTGTGCCGGAACGCTTTACCAAAATCTATCTGGGATGGCTGGAAAACATCCGCGACTGGTGTATCTCCCGTCAGTTATGGTGGGGCCATCGTATCCCGGTATGGTACTGCCAGGACTGCGGCGAAGTAATGTGCAGCACTACTGATGTGGATACCTGCACCAAATGCGGCTCTAAAAACGTTGAGCAGGATCCTGACGTTCTGGATACCTGGTTCAGCTCCGGTTTATGGCCGTTCTCTACAATGGGCTGGCCAGAACAGACAAAAGAACTGGAAACCTTCTACCCAACAAGCGTACTGGTAACAGGCCGCGATATTATCTTCTTCTGGGTGGCTCGTATGCTGTTTGATGCGCTGGAATTCACCGGCAAATCCCCATTCCATGATGTGCTGATTCATGGTCTGGTACTGGACAGCCAGGGTCGTAAAATGAGTAAATCGCTGGGCAACGGCATTGACCCGCTGCAGGTGATTGAAGAGTACGGTGCTGATACTCTGCGCTTTATGCTCATTACCGGCAATACACCGGGGAATGACCTGCGCTTCCAGAATGAACGATTAGAAGCATCCCGCAACTTTGCCAATAAAATCTGGAATGCAACCCGCTTTGTACTGATGAATCTGGAAGATTACGAACCGGTTGCCGCTGACCAGATGGAATATACACTGGCCGATAAATGGATTATCAGCCGCTTCAACTCGGTGGCCAAAGATGTGGCATCCCGCATGGAAGGTTACGATTTAGGCGGCGCTGCCAATACCTTATATGAATTCATCTGGGACGGGTTCTGCGACTGGTACATCGAAATGGTGAAACCTCGTCTGTACGGCAAAGAAACAGAAGCAAGCCGCCGTACCGCGCAGCAGGTTATCGCAACGGTTCTGCGCGATACTATGATTCTGCTGCATCCGTTTATGCCGTTTATCACCGAGGAAATCTGGCAGCATTTACCGCATGAAGGGGAAACCATTATGCTGACCCAGTGGCCTGCGGCTGACGAATCTGCAATCTCTGCAGAAACCGAAGCGCAGATGGCAGTGGTGATGAATGTGATTCGCGCCATCCGCAATATGCGAAGCGAAATGAATGTGCCGCTGGGCAAAAAAGCGGACTGCATTATTGCAGCTAACAAAGAGGATTTGCTGGCGGTTCTGAACGAAACTGCGCCATATATTATCAACCTGGGCACTCTGGAAACGCTGGATGTGAAATTCACGCTGGAAGACAAACCAGACCAGGCTGTAACTGCAGTTGTACAGGGTATCGAAATCTTCCTGCCTCTGCGTGGCTTAATCGATATGGACAAAGAAATTGCCCGTCTGCAGAAAGAAGTAGAAAAAGTAAACAAAGAAATCGAACGTTTAGAGAAAAAACTGAACAACGAAGGTTTCGTTGCAAAAGCTCCAGCTGATGTTATTGCCGGTGAAAAAGAAAAACTGGCGAAATATCAGGACAGCAAAGCTGCGCTGGTGAGCCGTCTGGAAAGCTACCAGAAATAAAACAAAATGATATAAAAAGGCCTCCTGCTGCTGTGTATCGGCAGCAGGAGGCCTTTGCGTATAAAAAATCCCGATGACAGTGCTGCTTTATTATGATAAAATAAATACAAAACAGGCAACAATCTTATCAAGCATAGCAGCTCAGACGCACCAGAGATTTTTACAGGACACGATGCATAATTTTATCATGTGAGGAGTGAGTGTCATGACAGATCAGGAATTTCTGGAGCTGTTTCAGCAATCCAGTACACTGTTGTGGGAACAGATGGTTCAGCAGATTCTGGAGGATAATGCGGCCTATCAGCGGGCCGTGCAGATGGAGGAGGCAGCGGAACAGTGCTATCTGCAGATGGATTTGCCGGAAGAGCAGCGAAGAATGATTGATGATATGCTGCTGCAGAAAGAACGCACCGGATTGCTGTATGCCGATGCCAGTTATCTGGCCGGGATGAAACATGTGATACAACTGTATCGGGCGTTGAAGATATAAAACGGTGAAAACCAGGCCGGAACAAAATTGGATTGAATTTGAGAAACCGCAGCGTATATTTCCCTTGTCCCTCCATACTCCGGACATGATGAAAGCTTCTGGACAGCTTTCATCATGTCCGTCTATAGTCGGAATTTTGGGAAATATACGCTGCGGTTTCTGGATTTTTGTCAAGTTTTTTGGTTCTATAATAAATGTTGGGGTGTCACACTTT
>JAFYPD010000089.1 GCA_017547685.1 Peptococcaceae bacterium | reverse complement strand
TATCTGCCATATCTACCTTATGCAGTTCCGGGCAGCTTTTGGACTTCTGCTTGTGTGGCAGCATTATCCCTGCATACGGCCTCTTATATGATTTCTGTTCGTCAGACCGGAGATTTGCTAGCCTCTTCCTTCAGATTCCACTTCTCGATGGACACCCTTGAGGTTCACTATTACCTTCCCGCTGCCGGGCGGTTTCGGGACTTTCACCCTTTAGACTACTCACATGCCGAGCGCACCACTATAAAAAATGCCTGACGTTTTCACGTCAGGCATTTATATGTGATCGATTTTTATTTAGTTTTTCACTACTTCATAAACAGTATCCTGATCTGTGTAGTAAATTGTCACGTTGTCGTTTCTGGTCAGAGAAGACGCAGCAAACTGAGATGTCGAGTTTTTGTAATGGCAGTAGCAGCCATTCACCAGTTTATAGGAATCACCCTGCGCATCAGACAGGAACTGAATCAGCCCGCTGGTTGCATAACGCACATCGCCGGTTTTACTGCTCATCACAGTAATGGTTCTTCCGCCGGAAGAACCAGCACCAACGATAACGCGATCCCCTACGCTTACTTTATTCAGATTGCTGTAGCTGGAACCGTTTTTCACAACATAGCTGCCGCTCTTGAATGCTACGGTTCTGGTATCGTTGCCGGATGTTTTCACGGTCAGCGTGTTGCTGGAAGTATTTACTTTTGTAACTTCCCCTTTCACCTGGCTCACAGCTTCCACTTTAATTAATGTAGAACCTGCGAAGGTTGCCACAACTTCATCGCCGATACTCAGGTCATCGATGTCATTGGTGTATACATCATCGATGTAGAAATCTGCTTCATCCAGGTATGCACTTACCAGTTTGCCGTTGGAATCTTCCAGACGAATCCAGTCACTGCTGCTGTAAATGCTGTAGATGGTCATATCCACCTGTTCGTTGACATTGATCTCTGTTACTTCATCGTTTGCCACTTTCATGCTGACGGTATCGCCAACAGAAACAGAACTCAGACGGTAGGATGTAGTTTTGTAGAAATGAACTTTCACATCATCGGATACATCATAAATTTCAGTGCCGTTCTCAGTGGTTACAGTGATTGTGTCTGCACTGGTGCTGAGCGATTTCACAACGCCTTCCACCATATCGTTGGCTTTGATGCGGGTTACTTTGTCACCCTGCATGGTCAGTTCCACTTTCATACCTTGGGTCAGACTGCCCAGCGAAGAAGTAGAGCCGTACAGTGTCACTTTCACATTATCCGCCAGGTCATAGGTCACACGGCTGCCGGTGGAAGTGGTGATAATAATATAGTCAGACGCTGTGTTCACAGAATATACCGTACCTTTGATGGCACCCTCTGTCAGGTTGCGGCTTGTCACGGTAATCGATGTTACTTTGTTATCTCCAACAGAGATACTGATGCTGTCGCCAGCCTGTAAATCGTTCACGGTACCGGTATCCCCGTTTTTGAATTTCACTGCCTGGCCGCTGTTATAGTAGGCCGCTTTCAGTTCATCAGAACCGGTAATATATGTGATAATGCGATTGGTTGTGTCAATCGATTTCACAGTTGCATTCCCGCCGTAATTATCACTGCTGCCGCCCACTGCAATGGCTGTCATCACACCGTCAGCAACGGTGTAGGTTGCCAGGTCACCGTCTTTCAGACTGCTGGTGGTTGCAGTCAGCATACCGGAAACGCTGACTTCAATATTTTTGGACATCCGGTAACTTACCAGACCTGTTTTTTCGTCCATAACAATCACGTTATCGTATACATCCACGCTGTGAATAGTGCCGGAACGCTGACCGCTGGCGGTTTCTTCAATGATGATCTGATTTGCTGTCTGGTCATCTTTATCTACCGATATCCGAACCGGCATTTCTGCTAATAAATCGTCAAAAGCCAGAGCAACTGTGCTGTTTTCTTTGTTGATTTTTGTGTTTTTGTCAATAATCACAGTCTGTAAATCACCGTCATCATCCGTTACCACAATAATGTTTTTCGCCGGCAGTACGGAACTGATGGTTCCGCTCAGATTGGTAACCGCCTGCTGTGTACTGGTGTTGTATTCTTCACTGCGTATCTCCAGATAAGTCAGCAGACTGTTTTTGTAAACCACATAAACCGAGTCCCCGACTTCCAGACCTGTCACACCGATTTTCTGTGCCGACTCATTGTATAAAACACTGTTTGTGGTTGCATACAGCGTGTAGGTTTTCCCGTCTGTGCCGGCAACGGTTACAGTCACACCGCTGACCGCAGTCACTTCACCGCGCACCACATTTGGCAGGTCGTTGTTCAGCTTGTCTTCCACACGGCACATAAAGGCCGCCATTTCTGCTCTGGTTACAGTTCTGGATGGTTTGAATGTGTTGTCCGTGTAACCGCCAATCAGGCCTTTATCGTAAGCCAGTTTGACATAGTTCAGATAGCTGCTGCCGATAGAACCGGCATCACCAAAGGCCAATGTGTCATCTGCCACGCTGTTCAGTTCATTCTCCGCATCCAGAGCTTTGATTAACAGTTTTGCAATCCATTCCCGGCTTGCCGCCGCACCATGGGTAAAGTCGCCGGCATCCACCAGGCCCGCTTCATGCCCCAGCACTGCCACGCTGTAAGCGCCTGTCCAGTCCGGATATTTGAATGGCACATAGGTGCCTTTGTGCGTTTTCTCATCGTATTCGAGCCCCATCATTCTGGTTGCCATGGTGAGTGCCTCGAACTGGGTCACCGGATTGTCAGGACGGTTGGTGTTGTCCGGATACCCTACAATAATCCCTCTCGCGTTCATGCGTTCAATCTGCTGGACGGCCCAGTGATTGCCCGGTACGTCAGAAAAACTTGCGGCAAATGCACTAACCGGACAAATCATGGTCAGAACAAAGGTTACCAGCAGAATCACTGCCACTTTCTTTTTGTGCTGCATGTCAATCCCCTCTTTTCTCTCAAATTCCTAAATTAAAATACGACTGCTGCATGATTAATTTTTAATTCGATATGTTCTGCGAAATTTCCTCCTGCAATTTTGTAATTTTTTTGTAATCTTTTCATTTTGTCGTATGTACATTCTGATTATACACCAAATCCCCCGGCATTGCACGACAATATGTGAAAACTCTTATTAATACAGCAAAGATTTATAATTAAAATAATTCATTACACAGCACAGGGAATTCCCATTGTTTTCTTTGCCTGTTCGCGTTATAATCAAAGTAGTTTTTTATGCATAGTTTCAATTACCGTTTCAGGTATCAAATTTTAAGGAGATGATCTCACATGAGCGATTTGAAAATCGTAGTAATCGGTGGGGTTGCCTGCGGTCCAAAGGCTGCTGCAAGAGCAAAAAGATGCAATCCGGATGCTCAGGTAACCTTAATTGAAAAAGGGGAATGGATTTCTTACGGGGGCTGCGGCCTGCCATACTATCTGGGCGCAACTGTAAAAGATCTGAACGACTTAATGACAACCTCCTGGGAAGCTGTTCGTACACCGGAATTTATGAAAAACACCAAAGATATTGATACACTGCTGGGCTGGGAAGCAACCAGAATCAACCGCGCAGAAAAAACTGTTGAAGTAAAAGATGTAAAAACCGGCGAAGTAAAAGTTCTGCCATACGACAAATTGGTTATCGCTACCGGCGCAGACAACTTCAAACCGCCAATGGAAAACATCAATGCTACAGGTGTATTCGGCATGAAAACACCAAAAGATGCCGTTGACATGCAGAACTACATTAAAACTGAAGGTGTGGAAAGCGCTGTTGTTATCGGTGCAGGCTTAATCGGTATGGAATGTGCGGAAGCATTTGCAAACTGGGGTCTGGATGTAACCATCATCGAAATGCAGGGTTCTATTTTCCCGCAGGTATTAGACGCTGAAATGGGTGCTGTATTCCAGAACTATCTGGAAGGCGAAGACCTGAACTTCATGCTGAACACCAAAGTGGAAAAAATTCTGGTAAACGAAGAAGGCAAAGTATCCGGCGTACAGACCGACAAAGGTACTGTGGATGCACAGCTGGTTCTGGTTGCTGTTGGCGTTCGCCCATGTGTACAGCTGGCTGTTGATGCCGGTCTGGAAGTGGACAAAGGTATCGTTATCAACGAATACTGCCAGACAAGCGACCCTGATATCTACGCCGGCGGCGACTGCGTTGTTACTACCAACATTGTTTCCGGCCAGAGAGTATACGCACCAATGGGTTCCACCGCAAACCGTCAGGGCCGTGTGATCGGTACCAACGTAACCGGCGGCAGCGATACCCATCCGGGCGTACTGAACACCGCTGTATGCAAAATGTTTGACTGGTCCCTGGGTGCTACCGGGTTATCCGAACGCGTTGCAAAACAGCTGGGTTACGACACTGTAACTGCAATCGTGCCTGGTCCGGACATCACACACTTTATGCCTGGCAAAAAATTAATCATGACCCGTCTGGTTGCAGACCGCAAAACACGCAAAATCCTGGGCGTGCAGATTGTTGGGCCTGGTAAAGTAGACAAACGTATTGATACCATGGCAGCAGCTCTGAGTTTCGGCGTAACCGCTGACCAGCTGGCTAATATTGACCTGAGTTATGCTCCGCCGCTGTCTTCCGCTATGGAAAACCTGACAAACGCAGCAAACGTTATGCGCAACACCCTGGACGGCAAAGCACATGACATGCGGTTTGAAGAGTTCAACTCCAAACTGGACAGCGACGATGTGGTATTTGTTGACCTGCGCACTGCACATGAACGGTCTCAGAAACCAATTCCAGCAAAAAATCAGCTGCATATTCCAATCGAAGAACTGCGTGCCCGTGCAAACGAAGTGCCGAAAGATAAAGAAGTTGTTGTATTCTGTATCTTAAGTACCCGCGGTTTCGAAGGTCAGTTAATTCTGAACAACGCCGGCTACGATAACGTAAAATTCGTACAGGGCGGTATCCAGTTCTGGCCATTAGGCAAATAATTGCCCTTACAATCTGATAAGCAAAAAAATTATCCCTGCATCGGTAATCCGGTGCAGGGATTTTGTTGTTTTACCTAAAACGCTGCCGGCAATGAAATGGTTACCATAAAGCCGTTTTCATTTTTTGCTGTCATTGTACCGCCATGTGCTGCTACAATTTTGTATGCCATCGGCAGCCCTAATCCATGGGCAGCTTTTGGAATGTCCGATATCGTTTCCAGTACTTCTGCCGGAACACCCTTTCCATCATCCGCAATTACAATATATACACAGCCGTTCCGCCGGTATGTATTTACTGAAATCCTGCAGCCTTCCGGATTATGTGTGATACAATTATGCACAAGATTCATAATTGCCCGCTCCATCAGTGATACATCGATTTCCACACACGCTTTCTCATCCGTTAAATCAATGATCAGTTCAACCGAATCGGCCAGCCCCCCGTTTATAATGTTAGACAGGATATTTCTCATAAACGGACAGACAGGCACCCGCTGTTTTGTGCCCGGCTGCATATCATATTCAATGGCACTCATCAGATTCAAATCAGCAATCAGATTTTTAATGCGCATACTTTGGGCAACAATCGCTCCAGCCCTCTGTTTTACCTGCTCTGGTATATTCTCTGTCTGTTCGATTGCTTCAGCATTTCCTGTCACAATTGCAAGCGGTGTGCGGATATCATGTGAAATCCCAGCCACCCAGTTCTGCCTGGCACTGTCCCGTTCTGCAAGTATCGCATTTTTTCTGGAAATTGCGGCGGATGTGTCGTTGATTGTTCGAGCCAGTTCTTTCAGGATTCCCTTTTCCTCCAGCACGACCGGCGTTTCATTGCGTAAATCCCGCATCCCGCTGGTCAGTTCTTTTAAGCGTTTGTACACTTTTACACCGAATAAAATGGCAAGCAGTACCGCAAGCAGCAGATTTCCTGCAAAGATTTTCGCAATCCGTTGCGGCAACGTATCAAACCACTGTGCCGTAAATTCGAGGTCGTATTTCCCGACGGCATCTTTCGGAAACCCCAACACCAGCAGGCCATATTCCTCTGTACGAACATAAACCGGATAATCTTCCAGATACCATCTGGTCATTCGGGCAATATCATTGATGCTGTACCGGGTCGGAATCTCCTCCGGTTTGTTCATCGACCAGATAACCGCCCCCGCTTGGTCTATCAGAATGCACCAGCTGTCCTGCGGTACAGCCGTTTCATCCTGCAGCAGATACCGGTCGCCCTCATAATACAGACTGCTGCTGACATCACTTAAAATAGTTTTTGCGCTGCGATCGTACACATCGAAGGTATCACTTTGCAAACAGGCAAAACTGATGAAATTAATCCCGAGCAGAACAACTGATATCAGAGCCGCCATGACACTGAAGCTGACAAAAATTTTCAACACAGTCTTATTCATGTTCTGTCACCACCAGTTTATAGCCCAGCCCTTTGACTGTAAGCAAATGCTGCGGCGCTGATGGAATTTCTTCTATCTTTTCGCGCAGCCGCCGGATATGCACCATTAATGTATTTTCATAACCATAATAGCCGTCACCCCACGCAGCCATACAAAGCGCATCACTTGTAACAATCCTGTTTTTATTTTCATAGAGTTTTTTCAGCAGAATGAATTCTTTTGCCGTCAGCCGGATTTCGCGCTGCCCGGATTGTACGATTCCGGTAGCAAAACTGATATAATGGCCTCCCAGCTGAACTCCTTCCTCTTTTGGTTCCAGCTGATATGTTCTGCGCAAAAGTGCAGTGACGCGCAGCACCAGTTCTTTCATCAGAAACGGTTTCACCATATAGTCATCTGCGCCAAGTTCCAGCCCTCGTATTTTATCCTCCGCCTCCCCCTTCG
The DNA here is from genome assembly GCA_017547685.1 of Peptococcaceae bacterium. GTDB lineage: Bacteria > Bacillota > Peptococcia > Peptococcales > Peptococcaceae > UBA7185. The sequence continues at coordinate 3,921 of JAFYPD010000089.1, read as the reverse complement.
CGGTTAAGAAGATGACCGGTGCCTCTGATATTGTTCTTATTTTTCGAAATAATGTGAAGCCATCCCCGTCAGGCAGCATCACATCCAGGATACAAAGTGCAATCGTGTGCGTTCTTGTAATTGCCATTGCCTCTTCACAGTTCTTTGCAGTAAAAATGTGAAAAAATCCAGCCGCCTGCAAAGCAGCTTCTGTCATAGATAATAAATCCTTTTCGTCATCCACAAGCAGAATCTTTTTATTATTTAATTCCTTCATCCCCCATCACCGCCCCTATTATATCACACTTTTTCACTGCCATGCTCTTTTTATCCTCCATTCTGCAAATTTAAGGTTTATGAAAGGTTCCGTTAAGGTTATTGAAAGGACTGTATGATACGATGTCATTAACTTAAACGAAAGGGGCTTTCAACTATGAAAGAAATTGTAACAACCTCCGGTCTGACAAAAGTTTACGGTAATTCCATCTGTATAGACCAGCTCAATATGAACGTGAGAGAAAATCGTATCTATGGTTTTCTGGGGCCGAACGGCGCTGGAAAATCCACTACATTAAAACTGCTGCTGGGGCTTGTACATCCAACCGGCGGAGAAATTTCTATATTCGGAGAGCAGCTGTCTGCAAAAAGCAGGATGAATATTTTACGGCAAACCGGTTCTCTCATCGAATCGCCATCTTATTACGGGCACTTAACTGCAAAAGAAAACCTGAAGATTTATGCCGCATTGCTGCAGGTACCAGAACGCAATATAGAAAAAGTATTGCAGATTGTGCGGCTCGATAAGCAGCACAATAAAAAACTGTCTAAATTTTCTCTGGGGATGAAACAGCGATTCGGCCTTGCATCCGCACTCCTGTCATTTCCAAAGCTGCTGATTCTCGATGAACCGTCTAACGGACTTGACCCGGCTGGTATTCAGGAAATGCGGGAATTGATAAAATCTCTGCCGCGGGAATATGGTATGACTGTCATTGTGTCCAGTCACATACTTTCTGAAATCGATCAGATAGCCGATGACATTGGTATCATTGCCAGCGGAAAAATGATGTATCAGGGAGAACTGAACAGGCTTCATGAAACAGATTCTGACAAAACGCTGGAGGAAATCTTTCTGGACTTCACAAGGGAGGCACAAAGCTTATGACATCCATACTGGAACTGCTGCGCTGCGAGTTCAGGAAAACACGGCGTCGTTATCTGATTGCAGCCGCACTCATCATGACCGTTCTTCAGCTGTGCTGGTGCTTATACGGGGAATGTACAGAAGAAATCGTCACACACGGCTGGATGCTGTTTTTATATCAGTTTCCACTCGTAAATGCCATATTTCTGCCGCTGCTTTCTATGATGATTGCCTCCGGGCTTTGTGACATCGAACATAAAGGAACTATGCTGAAACAGCTTTTCACCTGCACAGAAAGAAACAGATTATTTGATGCAAAACTGCTTTACGGTCTGCTGCTCATAACGGCCTGTGTGCTGCTGTCCTGGATGGTAATTGTACTATACGGGTTCCTGCATAGATTTGAAGGTCCATTTCCGCTTAAACTGTATCTGCTCTATTTCCTGTTTACCCTGTGCCCCACCATTATGATTTATCTAATACAGCATACGCTTTCAATCCTGTTTCAAAATCAGACCATACCTTGCTTCACCGGCATTATCGGCACATTCTGCGGTGTCTTCTCCATGTTTCTGCAGAATATTCCGTGGCTTCGCAAACTGCTCCCGTGGGGACACTACGGCGCATTACAATTCGTAGGAATGTTCGGCTGGACCAAAGAAACACGATATGAGTATGTCTATTTTGAAACAATGCATACAGACTGGCTGTTTTTCCTCGCTCTGATTTTATCTGCCTGTCTGTTATACCTGATCGGGCGAAACTTATTTTCCAGAAAAGAGGTTTGATTACAATGTTCCTACAGCTGTTAAAAACAGAGTATATAAAGCTGCACCGCGCACCTGTGTGGCTGGCATTTCTGATTATGCCCGTCATCCCGGCTCTGCTGGGCACACTGAATTATCTTGCCAACATCGGCATTTTAAAAAACGAATGGTATAGTTTGTGGACACAGCACACACTATTTACTGACTACTTTTTTCTGCCACTGATGATTGGCATTTATTGCAGTTATCTCATGCAATGCGAGCATCTGCAGCACAACTGGAATAAATTATTAACCATGCCTGTGCCGCGGTACATGATTTTTGCCGCAAAACTGACAGTTGTTTCTTTTATGATTCTGATCAGCGAACTGTGGATTGCTGTTTTATTTATCGCCTCCGGCACAATAGCCGGCATAAGCAGCACACCGCCGTATCATTCACTTGCTGCGTGGTGTCTGTTTGGCACACTTGGCGGTATGGTAATGGCGGCCCTGCAGCTTGGGCTTGCAATCTTCATCAAAAGTTTCGCACGCTCTGTTGCTGTCGCTTTTGCAGGCGGCATTTCCGGCCTGGTGTTCCTGGCAAAAGACCTGGGGAACATCTGGCCCTATTCTCTCATGGCCTACGGCATGAACTCCAACGCGCCGCAGCAGCTGATGAAAACAGGCTATGTGCCGTTTATACTGACATGCACCGCATATATCCTGCTGTTCGCCATCCTCAGCAGCAAAATACTCGCGAAAAAAGACTGGTAAAAAATAATCCCTGCATCGTTGCGCCGGTGCAGGGATTTTTGTTGTTATGTGCAGACATACTCCCCCCCTTTTCTGCATACTCATAAACAAACTTATGATTTTACAGAGGAGGATGCTTTATGTTTCTGCTGTTTCGACGCCGCAGCTTTTATACCGTTATTATTATTTGTGTGGCTCTGGTGGTCGGCGGATATTATCTGGTGATGCACAACCAGCCTGCCACATCGCCTACGCTGTCGTGGATGCTGGCGGAAAAAACATTTCTGATTGACCCGGGGCACGGCGGCACCTTTCCAGGCCGCGTAAACGATAATGTTCTGGAAAAAGATATTAATCTGGATATTGCATTAAAGCTGGATCAGCTGCTGGAGGAAACCGGCGCTCAGGTGGTGATGACCCGCCGTTCGGATATTGATTTGATTCCGCAGGAGAGCAAAGGGGAAAAATTATTGCTGCAGCAGCGGGCCGATTTAGAGCAGCGGGTACAGATGAGTACACAGGTGCAGGCCGATTATTTTATCTCGATTCACTGCAACAGTATCCCCAATGAAAAATGGCGCGGCGCACAAACCTTCTACAATCCGGAAGACCCGGAAAGTAAATTGCTGGCCGAATCAATCCAGCAGATGCTGACCGAACAGCTGGGCGACCACGACCGCGAGGCGCTGCCGCGGGAAGATACCTACCTGTTCCGAAATGCCACTGTGCCAACGGTTATTGTGGAGTGCGGTTTCCTTTCTAATGCAGAAGAGGCCGTCAACCTGCAGGATTCTGACTATCAGCAGCAATTAGCCTGGGCTGTTTACATGGGCATCAACAATTACCTGTCCGCACAAAATCAACAGTAAAAATAAAGTCTGCCATGTCAGATATGCTTTCTGATATGGCAGACTTTCTCTTTTTTCACTCGGTGCCTGTATTAAAATTCATCAACAGAACGAATCAGGGCTTCATCGTCTATGATGTCCTGTTCCGGCTCGGATACCTCGCCGAAAATCGGACGGGAAGCAGTCCAGGTCCAGTAATCTTTCATCGCTTTTTTCTGCGTTAGCAGCAGAACCTCTTCCCGGCTGTTCATCCAGAAATAGCCGTCTGCCACATGGTCCACCAGCCGCCACTGCCCGTGTCTGATATATTCAAACAGGTTTTCTTTGTTTTTTTCACTGGTTTTGGTCAGAAATACTTCCGGTGTATGCTGAATCTGTACCCAGCCCTCCGGATATTTATGCAGCTGCGCAATGGCTTTCAGCAAATCTTTTTTCTGCCACAATACGCT
>JAFYPD010000088.1 GCA_017547685.1 Peptococcaceae bacterium | reverse complement strand
GTAGCAGACAGCGAACCAACAGAGAGGAACCGGTTGCTGAGAGGGCCAGGGGATGGGTTTGTGAATACGTCTCGGAGCTGCACACTGAACCTAACGCAGATATTTTCTGCGTGGCTGTGCTGCATGAAAATTTGTTTGCTTACGTACAGGGCAGCACGTGGTGCTGTACAAATTTTTATGCGCTGTGTCACACAAAAAATTTCAGTCGTTCTGTGTAATGCATTTATCTGGATGTATGCGATAGTAGGCTGTGCCGGGTGGCAACCGTTAGTATGCTGCGGTATCGAATCGATATCGGATGAGGCCGGTGCTTTACCGGTGAATAAAGGTGGTAACACGGGAATCTGCTCTCGTCCTTTGATGGACGGGAGTTTTTTATTTGTCTGCAAGGAATTTTCGTAAAATAGAATGCAAAGGAGAAACTATCATGACGGAACCAAACATGACCATTTATGATGAACTGGTGGCCCGCGGGTTAATTGCGCAGGTCACAGATGAAGAGGAAATTAAGGAACTGGTAAACAACGGGAAGGCAACATTTTACATCGGCTTTGACTGCACGGCTGATTCGCTGCACGTTGGCCATTTTATGGCGCTGTGCCTGATGAAACGGCTGCAGATGGCCGGTAATAAGCCTATCGCGCTGATTGGCGATGGCACCGCCATGATTGGGGACCCGTCCGGCCGTACGGATATGCGCCAGATGCTGACGGAGGAGACCATTCAGTACAATGCAGAATGCTTTAAAAAACAGATGGAAAAATTCATCGATTTTTCTGACGGCAAAGCGCTGATGCTGCGCAACTCCGAATGGCTCAAACCGCTGAACTACATCGAGATGCTGCGTGAAGTCGGCGCCTGCTTCTCCGTAAACAATATGCTGCGTGCCGAGTGCTACAAGCAGCGTATGGAAAAAGGTCTGAGCTTCCTGGAATTCAACTATATGATTATGCAGAGCTATGACTTCTATTACATGTTCCAGAAATATGGCTGCAATCTGCAGTTCGGCGGTAACGACCAGTGGAGCAACATGCTGGGCGGTACCGAACTGATTCGCCGCAAACTGGGCAAAGATGCCCACGCTATGACCATCACCCTGCTTCTCAACTCCGAGGGCAAGAAGATGGGCAAAACTGCTTCCGGTGCTGTGTGGCTGGATCCAGACAAGACCAGTCCATTCGATTTCTATCAGTACTGGCGCAACGTGGATGACGCTGATGTTCTCAAGTGTATCCGGATGCTGACCTTCCTGCCGCTGTCTCAGATTGCGGAAATGGAAGCGTGGGAAGGCAGTCAGCTGAACCAGGCGAAAGAAATTCTGGCATATGAATTGACCAAACTGGTTCACGGCGAAGAAGAAGCCGTAAAAGCACAGGCAAGTGCCCGTGCGTTGTTCTCCAGCGGTGCAGCGGCTGAAATGCCGACAGAAACTCTGACTGCCGCTGACTTTACTGACGGTGTGATTGATGTGGTAACGCTGGTACACAAAGCCGGCCTGGTAACTTCCAAATCTGACGGCCGTCGTGCGGTAGAGCAGGGCGGTGTTATGGTAGACGGTGAAAAAATCGGCGATATCAAACAGACTTTTGCGATGGAACAGTTTGCCGGCGAAGGTCTGGTTGTGAAACGCGGCAAGAAAAACTTCCGTCGTGTTGTAGTGGAATAGGTAAAATAAAATTGAATCTGTAAGTAATTGATAGAGATGTACGAACTGTGCATCTCTATTTTTTTTATGTTTTTTCAGTGAAAGAATTGGCCTGTCTGATAACAATGCACAAATTACAATGATATTCAAAATAATTTAAAAAATAACTAAAATACCGGAATTATGATACCTAGTATAAAAATACCAGAAAAATTAAAATAGTGGTGGAGGGTGATGGAAATGAACTCAAAAAAAATCTTATCTGAAAATCTGAAAAAATATCGTCAGGCAAATCGAATCTCTCAGGAGGAACTGGCCGCCAGAGCCGAATTAAGTACACGGGGGTATGGCAAAATCGAGCGGGGCGAGGTGCATCCTTCGCTGGAAACACTGGACAAGCTGGCCCGTGCCACAGGATTGTCGCAGTCGTTTTTGCTGTCGGAAGAGAGCAACACGGAACCGGCTGTCAGCTGATGATGTGTTTGTGTGCTGTATCGGATAAAACAGATAAACGGGAATCAGAACGCAACAAAAAAGCTGTACTGCAGAGAAGAGTTCTTTGCAGTACAGCTTTTTATTTGCTGCTGTATATTGTTTTATACTGTTATATCCTCGTCAGAAGAGGGTTCATTGCTGTTAGCGTTTTCCACTGTTGTATCATCGGCAGATTCTGATGATGCGTTAGCAGAAGAGGTACTGGAAGTGCCGGATTTGTCCAGCTGGCTGATTGCCTGCTCCAGCTGTTCCAGATAGCGGCCATAATCTGCCCAGTTACCATTTTGTGCCGAGCGTTTTGCGTTCTGGTAAGCGGCTTTAATCTGTTCCACCACTTCGTTGTAGGTCAGTAAACCGCCGGTTGATGTGGTATCGTTATCGCCGTCCGGCGTGGATGGTACAGCGCCTTCGGTCCGGAAGTCGGTGCCGAACAGTTTGCTCAGTGCTTCATCCAGTGTTTTTTCCATCACAATCTTATCCTGATATGCCACTACAATGCGGACTACTTCCGGCAGGCTGTTTTCGCTGTTCATGGTCAGGTAGATTGGCTCGATATACAGAATGGACTCTTTAATCGGCACAACCAGCAGATTACTGCGGATAACCGAGGAGCCCTGCTGATCCCACAGGTTCAGATTCTGGGAAATTTCCGAATCGTTGCTGATGCGGGCTTCTACCTGCATTGGACCGTAGATGGTGGTCTGTTTCGGGAATTTGAACAGTACCAGTTCACCGTAGTTTTCATCGTCGTTGCGGGCTGCCAGCCAGGATACCATGTTCTGTTTCTGGGTTGGGGTAAACGGACGCATCAGCAGGAATTCCAGTTCGTCAGAACCTGGCAGACGCATGTTTACAAAGTACGATTCCATTTTGGTGGTTTCACTGCCGTAAATTTCGTTGGCAATGCTCCACACGTCTTCCTTGTTATAAAATACAGTTGGATTTTTCATATGATACTGCTGATAAATCTCGGTCTGCACTTCAAACAGGGTGGTGGAGTATTTCAGATGTTCTCTCAGATTTTCCGGCATTTCATCCAGCGGTTTGAACAGGCCCGGGAATACTTTAGCATAACTGTTCACCAGCGGGTCAGTTTTATCAACGATGTAGAAACTGGTTTCACCGGTGTAAGCGTTTACGGTTGCTTTCACCGAATTGCGGATATAGTTCTGACCGTAGAAAATAGATTCCCGGTTGGTTACTTTTGCTGCATAAGGATATTTGTCGGTAGAAGTATAGGCATCAATCACCCATACCAGACCGCCGTCCTGTACAACCAGATAAGGGTCCGAATCGAAGGTCAGAAACGGTGCGATTTTCTCTACACGGTCCAGAATGTTACGATTCAGCAGAATTTTACTGTCGCTGGTAATCAGGTTGGAGAACAGGATTTTATAGTTGGAGCGATCCATGGCAAACAGGGTTTTGTTCACAAAATTCATTGGAATGCCAGCATCGCCTTCATACTGGGACTGGGCGTTGGAATCCCCGATTGGATAGTCAAATTCCGGTTCTTCGGTGTTTACAATGACGTAATCATTGGTCAGCTGACCATAGTAGATTTCCGGACGGGTGATTTCCAGTTCCGGAATGGTAGTGGATGGCGGAATGTTTTCCACCCACATTTCCGGCTGCCCCTGGGAGGTAACCTGGTTGACCGGTGTCACAACAGCACCGTAGCCGTGGGTGTATTTCAGATATTTATTTACCCAGGTCTGGGCACTGTCGTCCAGGCTGCTCTGGTCCAGTTCACGGGCCGACAGATAAACCTGCTGCTGGGTACCGCTGATATCGTAGCGGTCAATATCAACGTCCACAAATTTGTAGTACAGACGCATACTCTGCAGCTGGTTAAATACTGTGATGGTAGGACGATAGTCAATCAGACGGATATTTTTGATGGTATCCATCTCTTCCTGCAGGTCGGTGGCAGTTAAGGTGCCGCTCCCGCTGAATTCCATCTCTTTGATATCATCCAGACCGTATGCTTTGTTGGTCATTTCGATGTTGTTGGTGATGTAAGGCTGCTCTTTTGCGATTTCAGCCGGCTGTACAATGAAGTTCTGCACACCGGTAGCCGCCAGACCGCCGATTACCAGCACAGCGGCCAGTGCAATCGGGCCGACGGCTGCAATTTTTGCACTTTTCTTCTTCAGTGCCGCCAGCAGGCACACAGCAGTTAACACACAGGCTGCGGAGGCAATGTAGTACATTGGCAGAGTGACATGTAAATCGGTATAACCTGCCCCTAGTACCGCGCCGTCCTGCGCGTACAGCAGATTGGCCGCCTGCAGCTGAAAGCCTGCAATCAGCAGCAGAACAAAGGCAGTGGTGAAATAGATAATCCGTTTGCCCATCAGCTGAAAGGTCTGCTTGCTGAAGCCCTGCAGATAGAAGGTCATCAGCAGGTTGAACAGGAAAATCACGGCCAGGAATAAAAATGCCAGTGCGTAAACGGTTTCAAACAGTGACAGGCTGAAGAAATAGAAGCTGATGTCACGGCCGAAAACAGGGTCGGTTACACCGGCCGGTGTCTGCTGCAGAAACAGCAGAATATTCTGCCACAATGCAGTTGCCGACAGATACCCCGCCAGCACCCCCAGAACCAGCGACGGCACCAGAGCCATAATCCGTTTGCCGCCTTTTTTGTTTGGCACATTTACAACCGTATCGCCTTCCACGGTAACCTTTGGCTCATATTTGGTTGTAACATGCAGCGTCAGGTAGGACAGCAGGAAAACCAGCAGGAATACCACAATCCCTACAGCAAATTTGGCAAAGGTGAAGGTGAGGAATACGGACTGGTAGCCGACTTCGTCAAACCAGAGATAATCGGTGGCGAAGTGGGCAATCTGCGGAGAACAGAGTACCAGCACGGCCAGCACAGCAATCAGGATGCCGAACCTGCCTAATTTGGCTAGTAAGTTTTTCAAAAAAATCTCCTCCTAATAGAATGTTTCTTACCTATAAATTTATACTATTCTGCAGTGATAGTCAATGAAAGATTTGTGTCAACAAGTACCTGTATCATCATATACTACAGAGAAAGATAAGAAAGGGGGGGTCACCTGTATGACCAATTGTAACTGTTCTGGACAATGTCCCACTTTGCGGCTTGGAAACCGGGGCTCAGCGGTAGCATTTGTGCAGAATCTGCTGCGGCAGCGCCGCTATAATGTCCGGGTAGACGGCATGTTTGGATCCATGACAAGAAATGCTGTGCTGGCCTTTCAGCGCAGCAATAACCTTTCCCAGACCGGCAATGTGGATAGCGCCACCTGGCGTGCGCTGGGGGTAACCTGTCTGCCGAGTCAGTATTTTCCGTCTAATCAGGATATGATTCAGACATTGCCAAGTTTTCCTAGCATACCAGCCTATCCCGGAACAAACGACATACCGCAGACACTGCCGAGCTTTCCCGATGTGCCGGCTTATACACCGCCGGGTAATGAGCCAAGTCTGGACGGCTTAAACTATACCTGGGAGGAAGTCGGCGATTTCCGGTATATTTTAACGACCAGCAAAGCCCGCTATACCCAGGGGGAAGACGTGCCAATCACGTTCCGCAAGCGGAATATCTCCAATGAAACCGTCGTGCTGCGCTATCCGTCGGAGGAACTATTTGACTTTTATATCTCTGACAGCAGCGGACAGGAATTATACCGCTTTTCCGACAATATTGTGGACACCAGCCTGCCGCGCGAAGTGGTGATGGCACCTGGTCAGGCCGAAACGCAGAATTTTGTCTGGAATCAGGTGAGCAATACAGGCCAGTGGGTACAGCCGCAGCAGCTGACCTTATGGGGTGTCAATCGTGCAGTTGGCATCAGTGTTCCATTGCCGTTCCGTATTATCTGATTTGTGCTGTCGCAATCCTGTCGTTTCTCCATAATTTCGTTTTACGGGAACGATTTTCCTGTCACGGCGAAATAGAAAAGAAGCTCCTCTTCGTTAAAATGCGCGGGAGGAGCATTTTTTATCAGATTTCAGCTTTTTTCAGAGTCCGCACAAAAAGAAAATGGTCTGTTTTTGCTGGATTTACAACTGTTGGAAAAATAATTGTGAATTTTAGGAAAAAAACACTTGCATTCCCTGTAAATATCAGGTAATATATACGCAAGGAAAAGATTACCAACAATGATTTTAAATTTCCAGTATTGATGTCAAGTGGAAACAAAATTGGCCAAATTACGAAATGAACAGAAAAACAAGGAGAGAGACAGCATGATTAAAATTTTACTGGTAGATGACAATCAGCAGTTTACAAGTGTATTGGAAAATTTTCTGAAAGAAAAACCGGATATGAAAGTGGTTGGTGTTGCAGCTGACGGCTGGGAGTGTCTGGATCTGGTAGAAAGCCAGAATCCGGATGTGATTCTGCTGGACATGATTATGCCGCGGCTGGACGGGCTTGGTGTGCTGGACCGGATGCAATCCATGCAGGTGCGTCCGAAAGTGATTATGCTGACAGCTTATCTGAACGAAAGCATGATTCAGCGGGCTATGATGAAAGGCGCTGTTGATTATCTGGTGAAACCTTTTGAACTGGAAGGTATTTATGAACGAATTAAAGATATCTGCCGGCTTTATCCGTCTATGGTAATGGAAGGCACTGCTGTGGCGGGCAGTCTGGCTCTGGCGGATCCGATGCCGGTGTATCAGGCTGCACGTCCTGCGCCAAAACGGAAACCGGTGGAAGTGGAGATTACCTCGCTGCTGCACGATATGGGTGTGCCGGCCCATGTGAAAGGATATCAGTATCTGCGGGATGCCATTCTGATGATTCTGGATGATTTTCATCTGCTGACCGGCATCACAAAAGATTTGTATCCGAAGATTGCAGAAAAGTATGATACCACACCGAGCCGGGTGGAACGGGCCATCCGCCATGCCATTGAGCTGGCCTGGAGCAGAGGCAATGTGGATCTGATGACCGACTATTTCGGCTATACCATTAATCTGGAAAAAGGAAAGCCGACGAACTCAGAGTTTATCGCCATGGTTTCCGACAGAATTCGTCTGAATTATTAACAGATTTTTGTTTATCTTCTCAGCAAATATTGTTATAATAAAAACAAATATTCTAATGAGGTGATAATCATGTTTGTAGGAAATAAGAAAGACATGCCGAAAATTGATATGACAGCGGGCGGTGCAAAAGGAGCTGTGAAACAGGTAGCTGTTGGACCGGAGCAGGGCTGGGAAGACCATGTTATGCGTATTATGACTGTGGAAGCCGGCGGCAGCACACCGGAACATGTCCACGACTGGCCGCATATCAATTATGTGATTTCCGGTACCGGAAACCTGATGATTGCCGGAAAGGATCATGCAATCGAGGCGGGTGCGTGTGCCTATGTGCCGTCTAACGAACTGCACTGCTTCACCAATACCGGTGAGGAACCGCTGGAATTTATCTGTATTGTTCCAACCAGAGGCGAGGCTTAATTTTATATGAAAAGAAACAGATCACCTGCGTTTGCAGGATGGTCTGTTTTTCGTATCAGATGAAGTTTGGTTTGAAGATTGGTTGGGAGTGGACAGCATGAAGAAAAATATGATTCTGGTTGGCTTTATGGGAACGGGAAAAAGTTCTGTTGGCCGTCGGCTGGCCCAGCGATTACAGATGGATTTTTATGACACTGATGAAGAAATGACGAAAGTAACAGGCCTGGATTTGATGACGCTATACTGGAAGTGCGGGAAGATTCGGTTTCACTCAGAAGAAGACCTGGTTCTGTGCAAGCTGCTGCGCAAAGAAAACTGCGTGATTGCCACAGGCGGTACGCTGGAGCTGTATGAGAAACGGCTGCAGGCGATGCGGGCATCGGGTATGGTGATTTGTCTGAAAGCCAGGCCCGATATGATTCAGCAGAGGGTGGCGCGCAAGCAGAACCGGCCGCTGCTGCGGCTTGGAAACAGATCGGATAAAATGCAGCAGCTGTATGCAGATGTCGAAAGCTGGCAGCAGGTGGCGGACCTTGTTGTGGATACAACAGATAAGCCCTTTGATGAGATTGTGCAGATTATCTGCGATGCGTGGGAGCGTGAACAGCATGGAGTTTTATAAACTGGTGAAAAGCAGCCGGGGCTACCAGCTGGAGGAAGAAGCCGGGCAGGACGGCACCAGACTGGATAACAGCCAGCTGAGCCGGCTGGCGCAGATGCTTCACGGCTGCTATCAGAAGCAGGACTGCCTGCCGCTGACCTTTCGCAAATACCTGATGGCCTATTATACCAGCGGAGCAGCGGAATATGTGGCGCTGGCGGAAGCAGCCTGCCTGCCGGACAAGCCGGTGATGGACGGTTTTGCCTCTACCTGGCTGGAGGGTGAGGAGGAAAACCGGGTATGGATTGGTGCCGACGGAGCCATTGAAAACCGCGGCCCCAGCACGGAGAAGGTGCGGTATATTCTGGAACTGCTGGTACAGGCTCTGCAGGATGACGGAAGCCGGATTACAATCTCGTAACACAGGCAGGAACAGAGAAATAAGAAAACGGAAAGAGAGAAGGTGGGGCAGTGAATCTGGATTCGCTGGGAGAATTTGGACTGATTGATTTGATAAACATTCCGGCCTATGCGCCGGAACAGATGGTTCTGGGCCGCGGTGACGACTGTGCTGTGCTGCCCTTTGATGCAGCACAGTATCAGGTATTGAGCTGTGATTTGCTGGTGGAGGATGTACATTTTATCAGAAAGCGCATCACCCCCCGTCAGCTGGGCTATAAGGCGGTGGCGGTCAATTTAAGTGATGTGGCAGCGATGGGCGGAAGGCCGGTGCATATTCTGCTGTCGCTGGCTTTGCCGCCTGACTATACGGTGGAAGAGTGGCAGGCATTTTATCAGGGCGTGGATGATATCTGCCGCAAGTATCAGGTCAATGTGATTGGCGGTGATACCACATCCAGCAGGGATAAGCTGGCCATTAATGTGACGGTGCTGGGGCTGGTGGAAAAGCAGTATCTGCATCTGCGCAGTGCAGCAGTGCCGGGCGATGTGGTGTTTGTAACCGGGGCGCTGGGAGGCAGCCGGGCCGGGCTGGAGCTGATTCTGCGGGATTTGGCAGATGAGCAGGATGTAATGCTGCGGGATTTGTCACAGTATCATAAAGAAAGTCTGCTGCAGTGTCACTGCCAGCCGGAGCCGTGTTGTGAGGAGATTGCTGTTCTCAATCAGCTGGCTGGCCCCGATTTGCATGCCTTAAACGATATCAGCGACGGGCTGTTATCGGAATGCAGCGAGATTGCAGAGGCCAGCGGATCGTCACTGGTGCTGCGCCCGGAACAGGTGCCGGTGCATGAAAGCTGTGCATTTCTGGCGGATCGCCTCGGTACCGATGGCCTGCGATGGGCGATGAGCGGCGGGGAGGATTATCAGCTGGTGGGTACTATGGCGGCAGAGCGGGCCGAGGAAATCTGTGCAGCATATCGCAGCCGGACCGGAAAGAATATTTCCATCGTCGGGTTTGTAGAGCCGGGAAGCGGGGTATATCTGTTACAGGAAGAAGAGCGGAAACTGGTGAAACAGCGCGGCTATAATCATTTTGAGGCGGCGCAGGAGGAGCAGGCCGGTAGCACTGCTGTACCGCGGGAAGAAAGAATAACAGCACTGCAGGAACTGGTGCAGCATGGCTTGCAGGATCTGGCAGAGCGAGAAGAACAAGAGCGGGTATACCGGCACGATTTCAGCAATCATCTGGCCTGTCTGGCGGGGTTATTGCAGTGCGGCAAGACAGAGCAGGCAAAACAGTATCTGCATCGTATGATAGAGGCTGCGCCGCGGAAACAGGAACATACCTACAGTCAGCGCATTGTACTGAATCTGCTTCTGAACCAGAAAGCAAAGCTGGCAGAGGAAAAAGGCATGGATGTACAGATTACCTGTGAAGACGGTCTGCTGGATTTTGTGAATGATTATGATTTATGCACTTTGCTGGGCAATCTGCTGGATAACGGGCTGGAGCATGCCGGTTTTTCACAGGAAGCTTATCTGTATCTGGATATTTTCGGCGGGCAGGCAGGGGAAGTGTTCCTCCGTATGGAAAACAGCTGTGAGAAACAGCCTGTGCTGCTGAATGGATGTCTTGTCACGCAGAAAGCAGACCGGGCACAGCACGGCAAGGGCATGGTGCAGATACAGCGTATGACAGAGCAGTACGGCGGCCAGTTCAGCTGGACATATGATGCGGCTCAGAAGCGATTTGTAACACAGTGCAAATTCTCCATGATATCTTAATATTTTATATTGTAGAATTATGATATAATAATAACCGGGAGGTGAATTTGTGAAACAGAAAATAGCATTGCTGGTTTTACTCTGTTTTTGTTTTCTTGGCGTTATTCCGGCGGCCTATGCCGATGAAGCACCGCAAAAAGTTATGATTATCACTGTTGATGATGCGGTAGAACTAGGGCTGTCTTCTTATCTGGAACGAAATATTGCAGCGGCGGAGGAAAATGGCGTTGACCTGATTATTTTGGAATTGGATACCCCGGGCGGCCGGGTGGATGCCGCGCAGGATATCAAGCGGATTCTGTATAATTGTGATATCGAGAAAGTGGCGCTGGTAAAAGACCAGGCTCTGTCGGCCGGTGCATATATTGCCATGTGCTGTGACAGAATTGCCATGATGCCGGGCAGTACCCTGGGGGATGCCGAGATGCTGATTAACGGCGAGCGGGCCGACGAAAAATATCTGGGGCCATGGCGTGAGGAGTTTGCCGCCATTGCGGAGGATAAAGGCCGGGATCCGGAGCTTGCAAAAGCTTTTGTAGACCGCGATATCGTCATTGACGGGATTGTTGGGGAAGGAAAACTGCTGACCCTGACACCGCAGCGAGCTGTGGAACTGGGTATGGCGGACACTGTGGTAGAAAGCCGCGAGGAGCTGCTGCAATGGCTTGGCGCCGGTGAGGCCGATCTGATGTACAGCGAGATGACCGGTGCGGAAAAAATCACACGGTTTATCACCCACCCGAATGTGGCTCCTGTGTTACTGTCGGTAGGGATTCTCTGTCTGGTGTTTGAATTTCTGGCACCGGGAATCGGCATTCTGGCAGTTGCAGGAATTTTATTATTAGCATTGTATTTTGGAGGACATATGATAGCAGGTATGGCAAGCTGGTTTGCCCTGCTGCTTTTCCTGGCAGGGATTATCTTATGTGTTTTGGAAATTCTAATACCGGGGTTCGGTATCTTTGCGCTGGGCGGCATTGGCTGTATTGTGGGCAGTATCTTCCTGACCACGCCGGATATGGCTACTGCGCTGAAATATCTGGCCATTGTGCTTCTGATTATGGTAGTATGTACGCCGATTCTGCTGAAGCTGTTCAGTAAAAGCAAACTGTTTGACCGCTTACTGGTGCGGGAACGGCTGACAACAGAGGAGGGCTATGTGGCTGGTCGAAAGGAGCAGGCTGATTATATCGGCCGCTGCGGCACAGCTGCCACTACACTGCGTCCGGCAGGCACGGTGGAACTGGATGACGGCACACGCATTGATGTGGTAACCGCGGGAGAATTTATAGAAAAGGGAGAATCGGTTCAGGTGGTGCGAAAAGACGGCACCTGGCTGGTTGTTGAAAAAAGGAGGACGAAAGAATAATGGTTGGATTCACAATTACAATGCTGCTTGTTTTAATCCTGCTGATGGTATTTTTCAGATTTGTACCAATCGGCCTGTGGATTTCCGCTCTGGCAGCCGGTGTCAAAGTAGGTCTGTTTAATCTGGTCGGTATGCGTTTAAGACGGGTACCGCCGCACAAAATTGTAATGCCGCTGATTAAAGCAATCAAGGCAGGTCTGGATATGGATACATCTAAACTGGAAGCCCACTATCTGGCCGGCGGTAACGTAGATAAAGTTATCGATGCATTAATTGCTGCAGAACGTGCAGGGATTGAACTGAACTTCTCCAGAGCAGCAGCCATTGACCTGGCTGGCCGTGATGTAAAAGAGGCAGTCATGGTATCGGTAACACCAAAAGTGATTGAAACACCTGTTATCGCTGCCATGGCGAAAAACGGGATTCAGGTAAAAGCCATTGCCCGTGTAACCGTACGCGCCAACATTGACCGTCTGGTCGGCGGTGCAGGGGAAGAAACCATCATCGCCCGTGTAGGCGAAGGTATCGTAAGTACAGTGGGTAGCGCAGAAAGCCACAAAGACGTGCTGGAAAATCCGGACAACATCTCCAAAACCGTACTGGCAAAAGGCCTGGACTCCGGTACAGCCTTTGAAATTCTGTCTATCGATATCGCTGACGTAGACGTTGGGAAAAACATCGGTGCTGAACTGCAGATTGACCAGGCGGAAGCAGACAAAAACATTGCGCAGGCAAAAGCCGAAGAACGCCGTGCAATGGCAGTGGCACAGGAACAGGAAATGAAAGCCCGCGTACAGGAAATGAGAGCTCGCGTTGTAGAAGCAGAAGCTGAAGTGCCGATTGCGATGGCAGAAGCGCTGCGGAACGGTAACCTGGGTGTTATGGATTATTACAATATGCTGAATGTGCAGGCTGACACCAGCATGCGTGACAATATTGCAAGCGCAACCAGCCCGGTTGTAGATAAAGAATAGGGTGATGCCATATGGAATGGCTGATGATTATTGCGTTCATCGTGGTATCCATTATGGACAGCAAGAAAAAAAGCGATCAGGCGAAACAGCAGCGGGAACAGCGCCAGCATATGCAGGGGCAGCAGGCGTATCGCGGTGAAAACGGGCCGATTCCGGAGCGGGAAACGAAACCTTTGGCGAAGCCAAAAGCTGCGCCAAAGAAACAGAGCGCCTCGCAGGGCGGTTTGTTTGACTCGCTGAACGACTGGATGGAAAGCCTGGAAGAACTGCTTGGGCCCGATGAAGAATCTATGCAGCTGCCAGGCACACAGAAAAAAGCAGCTGCGAAGCCAAAACGCAAAAAAACAGTACCGCAGCAGGCGAAAAAATCTCCCGGGACTCTGCCAACCAAAACACTGATGGAGCAGCGGCCTGACCGTGAACAGCGGGAAGCACATACGAAAGTAGCGGCTAGTGTGAAGCCAGTGACTGCCAGTGTAAAACCGCTGAAAAATGCATTTGAAAACGATGAGCAGTGTGAACATCGTATTGTACTGAATCCGAACATTCAGTACAGCAAACAGAAGCAGAGTCAGGATGTGAAAGCTGCTGTCATTGTCAAAACCGACAAAGACAGTCTGGTGCAGGGGATTATCTGGTCGGAAATTTTAGGAAAACCGAAGGCATACCAGCCCAACGAACCTAAATTTCGCCGCAGAGCGTAACAAGGTATTAAGCAATATAAGAAAATAAAACAGGCTGGCTGCTTGTCTATCCGCAGAGGATAAACAGCAGTCAGCCTGTTTTATTTTTGTTTTATTTTATGGTACAGGTCAGTGTACCGATTTTTTCGATTTCACAGGTGACGGTGTCGCCCGGTTTTAAAAAGTTTGGCGGTTCAAAGCCCATGCCGACACCGGCAGGTGTACCGGTAGCAATGATGGTGCCTGCTTTCAGTGTCATACCCTGGGATAATTCCGAAATGACATGGGCAATATCAAAGATAAGCAGACTGGTGCTGCTGTTTTGCCGCAGTTCACCGTTTACATAGCTTCTGATGGCCAGTTCGGGCGGATTCTGGAACTCGTCGATGGTGGTGATACATGGCCCGATTGGTGTGAAACCGTCCAGACTTTTGCCGAAGTACCACTGTTTGTGGCGTGTCTGCAGATTGCGGGCGCTGATATCGTTTAAAATGGTATAGCCGAATACATACTTATAGGCATCTTCTTTCGACACATTTTTCGCATCTTTACCGATGACAACAGCCAGTTCCACTTCATAGTCCAGGCTGTCCACCAGATTCTCATAAGCCGGCACAATGCCGCCATCGGCTACAGCCTCATTGACTCGTTTTGCAAAATAAATCGGATACGGGCGGTCGCCGCCGAAGGCTTCTTTTTTGTAGCGGGCTGATTCTTCCGCGTGAGCCATATAGTTAATACCCAGGCAGATAACATCCTGCCGTGGACGAGTAATTGGGGAGCAGGCAATCACATCCCCTTTGGGAATAAAACGAATACCTTCTTCCTTCTGACTGGCCAGTTCCAGAATTTGCAGTTCAGCAGGAGTGATACGAGTAATCAGATCAGTCATATCATCGAAATACATATCAAACTGGCTCAGCGGATACAGCCGCGCTTCATTGAAAGCACAGCCAATGGCTAATTCTTCTTTCCCGGTATCTTTTGTCTTGTAAGTATAAAATTTCATAGAAAAATCCTCCAGGCAGTCTTATGAAATGTGAAAACAAATATAACAATCTTATTATATTTTTTTCTGCGCCAATACGCAAGGAATATCTGTGTAAACTGGGTATAAACAGGTTTTTTTTAACAGTATATCTTCTGGCAGGGTGATGCAAGCTAAAGCTGTAGTACAAGAGAAATCTGAAATGAGGTGTTAACTTGCAGATCCCAGCAATTCATGTCAATTCTGAAATCGGCAAGCTGAAAAAAGTGATGCTGCATCGGCCCGGCCATGAGCTGGAAAACCTGATGCCCGAATATCTGGACAGATTACTGTTTGACGATATTCCGTACCTGCGCATCGCACAGGAAGAGCACAACAGTTTTGCCGACATTCTGCGCCAGAACGGTGTGGAAGTTGTATATTTAGGCGATCTGGTGGCGGAGTCCATCATCAATCAGGATGTGAAAGAACAGCTGATTAAAGAGCTGATTGATGATGCCAGCATCACAACCAGCCGGGAACGGAATATTTTAACCGATTACTTTCGGTCCCTGGACAACAAAACCATGATTGCCAAAATGATGGCCGGTATCCGGAAAACCGAAATCCAGCAGGTGGAAGGAAAAAGTTTAGGCGATTTTCTTCGCAATCTGAACAACGATTATCCATTTGTGCTGGACCCGATGCCGAACCTGTATTTCACCCGCGACCCGTTTGCCACTATCGGCAACGGCGTGAGTATTCACAAAATGTTCACAGAGACGCGGCACAGAGAAACACTGTTTGCCAAATTTATTTTCGAGTATCATCCGCTGTATAAGAATACACCGGTGTGGTACGACCGTAACGAAAACTTCTCGCTGGAGGGCGGCGATATTCTGATTTTAAATAAAGAAACCATCGCCATCGGGATTTCCCAGCGTACTCATGAAAACGCCATCGAAAAATTTGCCCAGAAAGTATTGACCGAAGAAACCCACTTCAAAAAAATTCTGGCCATCAATATTCCAAAACAGCGTACCTTCATGCATCTGGATACCGTGTTTACCATGGTGGACTACGACAAATTCACCATCCATCCGAACATTATTCGTGATATGGACGTATTTGTTATTGAGCGGGACAACAGCCAGCACATTCGTATTACCCAGGAAACCAGTACGCTGGAGGATATCCTGAAGCGTCACCTGCATCTGGACAAAGTCACCCTGATTAAATGCGGAAGCAACAGTGTGATTGACTCGGCCCGTGAACAGTGGAACGACGGTTCCAATACGCTGGCCATCGCGCCGGGCGAAGTGATTGTGTATTCCCGTAACTATGTGACCAACGAGATTCTGCAGGAGAACGGCGTGAAAACCTATGTAATGCCGAGCTCCGAACTGTCCCGCGGCCGTGGGGGTCCTAGATGTATGAGTATGCCGCTGATCCGCGAAGATTTATAGGATAGGACTTGATTGATATAGCAGCTACGATACGCAATAGATACAGATTGTAGGGGCGGTCGCCTACGACCGCCCGTTCGATTCATTATTTTTTTAAATCAGAAGGAGGTTGCCGCCAATGGCTGTGAACTTAAAAGGGAGAAGTTTTTTAACCCTGATGGATTTAACGCCGTGTGAAATCCGCTATCTGCTGGATTTATCCCACGATTTGAAAGCAAAAAAACGGGCTGGTATCTGTGCCCAGAACCTGAAAGGGAAAAATATTGTACTGCTGTTTGAAAAAACATCCACCCGTACCCGCTGTGCGTTCGAGGTGGCAGCTCACGATGAAGGTGCACACGTGACGTTCCTGGACCCGGGAAGTTCCCAGATGGGTAAAAAAGAATCGCTGGAGGATACCGCCAAAGTGCTGGGCCGTTTCTTCGACGGTATCGAGTATCGCGGGTTTGACCAGAGTGTGGTGGAACAGCTGGCGCAGCATGCCGGTGTGCCGATTTTCAACGGCCTGACCGATGCAGACCATCCAACCCAGATTCTGGCTGACATGCTCACCATCGAGGAACATTTGGCTCTGCCGCTGAACAAAGTGAAGGTGGTATTCCTTGGTGATGTGCGCAATAACATGTGTTATGCGTGGATGTACGGCTGTGCCAAAATGGGGATGCACTTTGTGGGTATCGGGCCGAAGAGCCTGATTGACGGCATCGATAAAAAAGTGATGCAGGAAGTACAGCAGGTAGCCGCCCAGACAGGGGCGAAAATCGAAATCACCGACGATATGAAAGCGGTGGAAGGTGCCGATGTTATCTATGGTGACATCTGGGCCTCCATGGGCGAAGAAGCACTGATTCCAGAGCGTGTGAAACTGCTGACCCCGTACCGTGTGACCGAGGAAGTCATCAAAATGACCAACAACCCGAATGTACTGTATCTGCACTGTCTGCCATCCTTCCACGACTTTAACACCAAACTGGCTGCTGAATGGAAGGCAAAAGGCGTAGATATCCGCGAAGTTACCGACGAAGTATTCCGCGGTCCGCACTCCGTAGTATTTGATGAGGCGGAGAATCGGATGCATACAATCAAGGCGGTTATGGTTGCAACGATGTAGCAGGGCGGACTTGCTCTACGAAAATTTTCCTGCGTCCTTGATGCTTTTGCCTGATGGTATGTATATTTTGCTTGACAAAATTCACAGTAAAAATTTCCTGTGTACTAGATTAAGATAAAATTACAGAACGCCTGTTATATTTGCCAACGTTCTGCATTAAAACGGAACAGATGCGCAGGATGTCTTGCAGCGTTGAACGTTAGTTCAATACGCGAAAGACATACAAGCAGATGTCCGGCTCGCCCCACGTCTTTCTGGTGGGGTGGCCAGGGCGGGCAAATGATAACAGGCGTCTGTATCAATCAATTCTACTGTATTAATCAGTGAAAAGGAGTGTATTCCTATGACACAGCCTGTCAAAGTAGTGATTGCGCTGGGCGGCAATGCGCTGGAAGAGAAGGGATTACCGCCCACTTCCCAGTCGCAGATGAACGTGGTTGCCAAAACCAGCGAATATATCGCGCAGCTTAGCTGTAATGGATATGAACTGGCCGTGGTGCACGGCAACGGGCCGCAGGTGGGGCGTATTCTGCTGGCCACTGAAGCGGCCAGCCGTGTGACACCGGCTTTACCGTTCGATGTGTGCGGTGCCATGAGCCAGGGGTATATCGGCTATCACATCCAGCAGGCGCTGCGAAAATCTTTAGAAAAACGAAATCGTCATTTGCCGGTGGTAACCGTTATTACGCAGATGGTGGTGGACGAGCACGACCCGGCGTTTTCCAACCCCGCCAAGCCAATCGGGCCGTTCTATACAGAGGAGGAAGCCAGAGCGCTGGAAAAAGAAAAAGGGTATGTGATGAAAGAGGATGCGGGCAGGGGCTGGCGCCGTGTGGTGGCTTCTCCGGAGCCATTAGAGATTGTGGAGATTGACACCATCAAAACGCTGTGGGACAGTACCATCACTGTTACCTGCGGTGGCGGCGGAATTCCGGTTATCCGCAATGCCGACGGATCCCTGCGCGGGGTAGCCGCCGTTATTGATAAAGACCTGGCGGCCGAACGGCTGGCAGAAGGGATGTCCGCCGATATTCTGATGATTCTCACCGAGGTGGAACAGGTCTGCCTCAATTTCAATAAGCCGGACCAGAAAGCGCTGGCGGATATCAGCGTTGCGGAAGCAAAACAGTATGTACAGGAAGGGCATTTTGCGCCTGGCAGTATGCTGCCGAAGATGCAGGCGGCTATCCGGTTTGCCGAATCCAAACCAGGCCGCAAGGCTATTATCACATCGCTGTATAAAGCGGAAGAGGCACTGGCCGGTAAAACCGGCACTGTGATTGCGGGGTGACGCCAATGAAGAGCAGAACCTTTCGAATGCCAAGTGCTTACACCATTCTGTTTGGCATTATTTTAATCATGATGGCGCTCACCTGGGTGATTCCGGCCGGCCAGTACGAATATACGCAGAACGGAGATGTATCGCAGCCCATTGCAGGCACCTATCACCGGGTGGAATCCAATGCACAGGGCATCTTTGATGTGATGCTGGCATCGTTCCACGGTTTTTATGAGGCGGTGGAAATTGCGCTGTTTATTCTGATGGTGGGCGGTTTCCTTGGCGTTGTGATGAAAACAGGTGCCATCAATGCGGGGATTGCCAGAGTGATCCGGCTGCTGAACGGCCGTGAAAAGTTTATGATTCCGATTCTGATGATTTTATTCGGTTTAGGCGGTACCAGCTTTGGTATGTGGGAGGAAACCATGGCCTTTTATCCATTGCTGCTGCCGGTATTTATTGCAGCCGGGTATGATTCCATCACAGCAGTATCGGTGATTATGCTGGGTGCCGGGATTGGTACGTTGTGTTCCACGGTGAATCCGTTTGCTACGGGGATTGCGTCCGGTTTTGCCGGTATCTCGCTGGGTGACGGTCTGTTTCTGCGTCTGCTGATGCTGCTGGTGCTGGAGGCAGTGGCCATTATATATGTGATGCGCTACGCAGCTAAAGTTCGCGCCAATCCACAGGCCTCCATTGTAGCCAGTCAGTATGAGGAAAACCGCAAACGGTTCGCTATCAACTGGGACGACCAGGAGGGCATGGAACTGACCGGCAAACGCAAACTGGCTCTCGTTATTTTTGCCGGTACGTTTCTTCTGATGATTTATTCGGTTATCCCGTTTAACGATTTAGGTATTTCGTTTCTGCCGACACTGGGATGGTATTTCACGGAGCTGTCCGCATTGTTTCTGATAGCCGGGATTGTGGTTGGTCTCGCCGTGCGCATGAAAGAGCAGGAGCTCATCGAAGGGTTTGTGCAGGGTGCTTCTGAATTGCTGGGGGTGGCCTTTATCATTGCCATTTCCCGCGGGATTACCGTTATCATGAACTCCGGGTTCATCACCGATACCATCCTGAACTGGGGCGAACAGGCGCTGGCAGGCGCCAGTTCCATACTGTTTATCGTGCTGACCTATCTTCTGTATCTGCCGCTGTCGTTTCTGATTCCGTCCAGCTCCGGGCTGGCAACGCTGTCCATCCCCATTATGGTGCCGCTGGGCGAATTTACTAACATCAGCAGCGCAATGATTATCACAGCATTTCAGTCTGCCTCCGGGCTGGTCAATCTGCTGACGCCGACCAGCGCGGTGGTGATGGGTGCTTTGGCAGTGGCCCACATCCCGTATGACCGCTGGCTCAAATATGTCTTTGGTCTGGTGGCTATTATTCTGGTGTTAACAATGGGATTTCTGGCCGTTGGGTCGATGTTTTAAGGGGAACAGCTCTCCTGCAGGAGGGCTGTTTTTTCTGTTTTATAGAATCAGTGTAGTAATTATAGTTTGTCTGTGATAAAATAAATGCAGCAGGCAGGAACAATAGCCTATCTGAATGGATGCATTCAGCCTGACGGCGAGTCGCCGCCGGGAATTCGCAAGCTGCCAGATGCAGACCATCTTTGCTCCAAGGCACATCCGCACACTTCGTGTGCAATTGCATTTCATGTGCCCCTCCGCATGCGATGGAATCTCTCTTTTTGTATTGTTCCTGCTCTGTTTCATTTAGTTGACAGTTCATTTCTGTAACAATGCAGGGAGAGAAAATGTGCTTCTGTCTAAATACATAAGAATGAAGCAGACAGGAAGGTGATGGTATGGATTTCTCACAATCGCAAATCGAGGAAGTGCTGGCGCTGCCTTTGCTGACGGATAAAACACCGGAAAAACGATTAAAAACGCTGTATGCGCTGAGCAATCATGCGGAGGAACATTATCATCCGGTTACGGCTGCTAAACGAAACGGCGGCAGACGAAAGATTCTGGTGCCGGATGCCTTGTTGAAACAGGTACAGCGCCAGATTCTGCATAACATTCTGGAAAAACAGCCCATATCCCGATATGCAAAGGCGTATCATCCCGGTGCAGCCATTCGAGAAAACGCAGCGGTTCATCTGCATCAGCCGGGGATTCTCAAACTGGACATCGAGAATTTCTTTCCGTCGATTTTGTTTCCAGATGTATTGTCCAGCTGTTTCAGCAGTCAGCGGTTTTCCGTGCCGATGGGTACATTGCTGACGAATCTGTGCTGCTATCAGGGATATCTGCCGCAAGGCGCGCCTACGTCGCCGGCCATTTCCAATCTGGTATTGTATCACTTTGATGTGTGGATTGGCCAATGGTGTGGACAGCAGCATATCAGATATACGCGATATTGTGACGATTTAACGTTCTCTGGTGATTTTGATGCAGCGCTGGTGCAAGGCCGAGTAGAGGGCTATCTGCAGACGATGGGATTTATGCTGAATCAGAAGAAAACAAGATGGATGACAGCTCATCAGCAGCAGATGGTGACCGGTGTGGTGGTCAACGAGAAGATGCAGGTATCGAGAGCGTATCGCCGGAACCTGCGGCAGGAAATTTATTATTGCAGAAAATACGGGGTGCAGTCGCAGGCGGCCTATGCGGCCGGGAAAGATGCAGCCGAAATCGGGCCGGGCGATGGAAAGCGATATCTGCAGTCGTTACTGGGGAAAATTAACTTTGTACTGCAGATAAATCCCGATGATGCGGAGTTTCAGCGGGCAGAAGAAGAGGTAAAATCCTGGCTTACGGCAAAATAAAAAGCGTTCTGTGTGCCTGTATTTCAGCACATAGAACGCTTTCTGTGTTTTGGTGATACTGTTACAGCTGAACGTCTCTGATAACCAGGTCCCGTTCCTGCTGGCGGCTGAAAATAATTTGTTCCGCAAAGGTTTTGCCGGCAAACGCATTACATGCCATGTAAAGCCCCATGGAGTCCAGCCCGACCGGTTCGGCAGGAGGGAGCGGCTTGCCGGAAAAGGCACATCTGTATCGTTCTGCCATTTCCCGCAGCGCGGTTTCCTGCATGTTGCAGAACAGATTATAGGCTTCCGGAATGGTGCAAAGTTTCGACTGCAGGAAAATCCCTTCCTTTACCTCTGTGATCAGCAGTACCTGTTTCAGAATGGTAATTACAATCAGATGCGCCAGATGAATCCGTTCGTAGCGTTTTTTCACCGGTTTCGGCATAATACTCAGCTTTACATAGTTATTAATCATGGCAGAGGTGATAACTTTATTGTCGGATTGTCCCACCAGCGGGGTCAGATATCGTTCAATCAATGTGATAACCTGGTCCATATACAGCTCGATATCTGGCAGTTCCTCCCAGCGCGGAAGACGATACTGCTGAATCTCATCCAGCCAGACCAGGGTTTTATGTTCACGTTCCAGCATAAGAACCCTTCTTTCCGATTCATAATATATACATCTTATCTTAAATATCAAAATTCGTCAATCTGGTTTCTAGCACTGGAAAAGAAAACGGGACGGTGAATAAAAATCAGCAGTTTTTTCCATACTAGAGACAGAGAGAATCTAAATTCTCCATTCTGAAGGAGGTTTTTTGATGAAAGTGGATTTTCAGAACAGCAGAACGAAAGAAAACTTAATGCGGGCTTTTGCCGGGGAGAGCCAGGCGCGAAACCGTTACACCTTTGCGGCAGAGCAGGCAGAAGAGGCCAATCTGTATGTGTTATCGGAGATTTTTAAATTTACTGCCAGCCAGGAATGTGCCCATGCCAAAGTGTTTTATGACCATTTGACCCAGCTGGCCGGGCAGACCATCAAAGTGGATGGCACTTATCCGATTGATATTGCCGATAATCTGCTTGACTTACTGAAAATGGCCCATCATAATGAGATGGAAGAATTTGAGGATGCCTATCCGGCTTTTGCCAAAGTTGCAGAGGAAGAGGGCTTTCTGCCGGTGGCAGCGTCGTTCCGCATGATTGCAGAGATTGAACATAGTCATGCAAAACGGTTTCAGCATATGGCACAGCTGGTAGAACAGGCCCAGCTGTTTGCGGCACAGGGCGAGGAAGTCTGGATGTGCCTGAACTGCGGGCACCTGCACAGAGGCCGACAGGTGCCGGAAGAGTGCCCGGTATGTCAGCATAATCGCGGTTATTTTGTGCCTCTGAATATGGCGCCGTGGACCTGCTAGATCTGTTTGAGGAAGCCGGGACAAAACATGCTGGTTCTGAATTTCAGTAAAGCGTTGTTCCGGCTTCTTTACATAAGAAACAGGAAAAGTTAAAACAATGAAACAAATAAGATTTTTTAATAAAAATAAAGCTTGCCACGCTGATGAAACTCTGGTATACTATTCATGTTTTGAGAAGGACGGTCCGCTGTCTTAGATGAGCTAAGTTAAGAACGTCTAGCGGGAAGGAGGAAAAAGAAATGAATCAAATTATTAGAAGTATTGAACAGGAACAGTTAAGATCTGATATCCCAGACTTCAGACCTGGTGACACAGTACGTGTTGACGTAAAGGTAGTTGAAGGTAACAAAGAACGTATTCAGGCGTTCGAAGGCGTTGTAATCAAACGTCGCGGCACAGGCTTAAGCGAAACATTTACTGTACGTCGTGTAGCTTACGGCGTAGCTGTAGAAAGATGTTTCCCAATCCATTCCCCACGCGTGGACAAAATTACAGTAGTTCGTCATGGTAAAGTAAGACGTGCAAAACTGTACTACATGAGAGAACGTTTCGGGAAAGCTGCAAGAATCAAAGAAGTACGTCGCTAAGATGTCAGGAGCCGAGGCGAAATCCGCGGCTCTTTTTTTCTGCAAAGATTTTTATACCTGTGATGGCTAATGTTTTTTTATTGTATTTTCCGCTCTGGGATTGACAACAAAAAATAAAATGCTTTATACTAAGCTAAGAAAAATCAGAATATACTCGGATGAGGAATCTGGGAGAGCATGTGGCAGAGAATTCTGCAGGCACATCGCCGAAGGTGCAAGAGCGAAAACTCTCAGGCAAAAGGACTGGATTCTGACGGGACTCTGGAAAGCAATCAGATTGCACCGACGAAGCAACCTGTTTATACAGGGAATCTTTCAGGTTACAGTTACAGAGGCATAAAAACAATGACAGAGGATGCTGTTGATGCTGTTATTGTTTTTATGCCTCTGTTTTTTTATATTAATTCATTTTTTCACAAATACTAGAAAGAAAAAATC
>JAFYPD010000087.1 GCA_017547685.1 Peptococcaceae bacterium | reverse complement strand
GTTCGAAACATACTTTGAAAAAGCTGAACGTAAACAAGGCGTTACTGGTGAAAACCTGCTGGTATTACTGGAAACCCGTTTCGATAACATCGTTTATCGTGCAGGCTTCGCAGCATCCAGAAATCAGGCTAGACAGTTCGTTCGTCACAACCATTTCACACTGAATGGCAAAAAAGCTAACATCCCATCCATGGAATTAAAAGTTGGCGATGTAATTCAGCTGAAAGAATCCAGCAAAGATTCTGCTCTGATTAAAGAATTAGCAGATGATCTGGGTTCCAAAAATCCTCCTGCATGGCTGGAACTGGACGTAGACAATCTGTCTGCTAAAGTTGTAAGAATGCCGAGCAAAGAAGATATCGATATACCAGTTGAAGAACAGATGATTGTTGAGTTGTACTCCAAATAATTGATAATCATTACTCTTAGGTTATACTGCGTATAAGTAGGAGGTTGAAATATGATTGAAATTGAAAAGCCAAATATTGAGTGCGTTGCGATGAGTGACGATAACACTTATGGTAAGTTTGTTGTTGAACCACTTGAAAAAGGTTATGGGACAACACTGGGGAACTCCTTAAGACGTATCTTACTGTCTTCTCTGCCTGGTACAGCAGTAACATCCATCAAAATTGACGGTGTTCTGCATGAGTTTTCTACAGTTCCTGGTGTAGTTGAAGATGTTGCAGATATTATTCTGAACATCAAATCTCTGGCTCTGAAGTCTGATGCCGATGAACCACAGATTATCGTAATTGATGCCAATGGGCCAGGTGAAGTAACCGCAGCTGATATCATCACAACAGAAGCGATTGAAGTGCTGAATGGCGACTTACACATTGCAACGTTAGATGACGATAGTCGTTTATACATCGAAATGGTGGTAGAACGTGGCCGTGGTTATGTTGCTTCTGTGAAAAACAAGAAGGACGATCAGCCAATAGGAACGATTCCGATTGATTCTATCTATACTCCTATTCACAAAGTTAACTTCTATCTGGAAGATACTCGTGTTGGTCAGCGCACCGACTATGATAAACTGACCATCGAATTGTGGAGTAACGGCAGTATTAAACCGGATGATGCAGTTAGTCTGGCTGCAAGAATTTTAAGTGACCACTTGAAATTATTTGTTGGTCTGACCGATGGCATGGATCATGTTCCAATCATGGTTGAAAAAGAAGAAGAGGAAAAGAACAAAATCCTGGATATGACTATCGAAGAGTTAGATTTGTCTGTTCGTTCCTACAACTGTCTGAAACGTGCTGGTATCAACACTGTTTCTGAATTAACTCAGAAAACAGAAGATGATATGATGAAAGTTCGCAACTTGGGTAAAAAATCCCTGGAAGAAGTTCAGCAAAAAATGGAAGCTCTGGGCTTAAGCTTAAGATCTACAGAAGAATAAGCGTGAAATTTGTAACAAAGGAGGAACAGAAATGCCTCATAGAAATTTAGGTCGTAACAGTTCTCAGCGTCGTGCACTGTTAAGAAATATGACTACTTCCGTATTAAAATACGGTAAAATTGAAACTACTGAACCAAAAGCAAAAGAAGTTAGAAGAGTAGTAGAAAAAATGATTACTCTGGGCAAACAGGGCAACCTGCATGCTTACCGTCAGGCTCTGGCTTACTTGACTGAAGAAGATGTAGCGAAAAAATTATTTGACGAAATTGCTCCAAAATACGAAGACCGTCAGGGTGGTTACACTCGTGTGGTTAAAGCTGGCTATCGTCGTGGCGATGGTACACCAATGGCTATTGTTGAATTGGTATAAGGAGAAAAGGCGTAGAAGTCAGGATTTCGCTCCTGACTTCTATTGTTTCCGGTGAAAACAATGATTCGTATTCATCATGTAACACATATGTTCAAAAAAGAATCAACAAAGCACGAAGTCAAAGCGTTAGATGATGTATCTCTGGACATTCTGGAAGGGGAACATATTGCTGTGTTAGGGCATAACGGTTGTGGAAAATCAACATTGGCAAAGCACTTGAATGCTCTTTTGTTACCAACTGCAGGGACAGTTGAAGTTGACGCTGTCGATACAGCAAACGAAGCAGACTTATGGACAATCCGACAGATGGTTGGTATGGTATTTCAGAATCCAGACAACCAGCTGGTGGCAACAACGGTAGAGGAAGATGTTGCGTTTGGTCCGGAAAACATGGGCATGGAGCCGGCACAGATTCGACAGAGAGTGGACGAAGCACTGGCTCTAGTTGGTATGAGTGCATTCAAAGACAAAGGGCCGCACCTGTTAAGCGGCGGGCAGAAACAGCGGGTAGCCATTGCAGGCATTATTGCAATGCGGCCAAAATACATTGTCTTTGACGAGCCAACTGCCATGTTGGATCCAACTGGCCGCAGAGAGGTTATGGAAACCATGCAGCGGTTAAACCGGGAAGAAGGGATTACCGTTATCAACATCACCCATTTCATGGAGGAAGCTGTACTGGCTGACCGGGTTGTGGTGATGGAGCGGGGGCGGATTGTACTGTCGGGTACACCGAAAGAAGTATTCACGAAGGTTGATTTATTAAAACAGATGCAGCTGGATGTTCCGCCTGTTGCGGAACTGGCAGCGTTGCTACATAAAGAACAGAAACAGATTGCAGCAGATATCATGACGATAGAGGAAATGGTGACGGAATTATGTCCTTAGAGATGAAGCATGTATTCTATACGTATCAGGAAGGTTCCCCAACAGAAAGTCATGCGCTTCAGGATATTTGTCTGAATATTAACGAGGGTGAATTTCTCGGAATTGTGGGTCATACCGGTTCCGGCAAATCCACCCTTATTCAGCATCTGAATGGTTTGCTGAAGCCGACAAAAGGGGAAGTGTTGATTGATGGAATTAACATTAATCAGAAAGAAGCCAAAGCAAAACGCAAGGAAGTGCGGCTGAAAGTCGGGCTGGTTTTTCAGTATCCGGAGTATCAGCTGTTCGAAGAGACCGTGGAGCAGGATATCGGTTTTGGGCCCCGCAATTTAGGGCTGTCTGATACAGAAGTGCAGGAGCGGGTAAAAGAAGCCATGGCGCTTCTAAAACTGGATTATAAAACGCTGCGCAAACAGTCGCCTTTTGATTTGAGCGGCGGGCAGAAACGGAAAGTAGCCATTGCAGGTGTGCTGGCCATGAAACCGAAATATCTGGTGCTGGATGAGCCGACAGCAGGGCTGGATCCGAGAGGCCGCGAGGAGTTTCTGGAGCAGCTTGCCGTATTACATCGTCAGGGCATGACTATTATCATGGTATCGCACAGCATGGACGATATGGCAAAGTATGCCCAGCGTATGATTGTGATGGACCATGGGCAGATTCAGCTGCAGGGTACACCGCAGGATATTTTTTCTCAGCCGGAACAGCTGCAGCAGATTGGCCTGGATGTGCCATCGCTGTCAAGGCTGCTGCTGCGGTTAAAACAGCGGGGTCTGGATGTTCGTACTGACCTGTTTGACATAGAAGCTGTAAAAACAGAAATACTGCGGGCAATGGCAGCTAGAGAGGGGAAATTGACATGTTAAAAGATATTACCATCGGGCAGTATCTGTCCGGCGATTCCTTTCTGCACAAGCTGGATCCCCGTACCAAAATAATAGCAGTAATTCTTTACATGGTGTCGCTGTTCATCGTCAATAATTTCTGGGGGTTGGGTGCCATGCTGGTGTTGTCGCTGGCAGTTGTGCTGATTTCCCGTATTCCGCTGCGGTTTTTCTTTCGTGGCATCAAAGCTATTGTATTTATTGTATTGCTGACTGTAGCTCTGCAGATGTTTATGACACCGGGTGAACCGTTGTGGGAACTGGGTATCTTGAAAATCACAAAAGAAGGGATTCGGCAGGCTGTCTTTATGGGCACCCGACTGATTCTTCTGGTGAGCGTTACTTCTATTTTAACCCTCACCACCACACCAATCTCATTGACCGACGGCATTGAAACTCTGTTGAAACCGTTTCAGAAAATCGGCGTTCCAGCCCACGAACTGGCCATGATGATGACCATTGCACTGCGGTTTATTCCAACATTAATTGAAGAAACTGATAAAATTATGAAAGCACAGTCGGCACGCGGTGCTGATTTTGAGAGCGGCAACCTGATGGAACGGGCAAAAGCCATGATTCCGCTTTTGGTACCGCTGTTCCTGAATGCCATCAAGCGGGCTGATGAACTGGCCCTTGCCATGGAGGCGCGCTGTTATCACGGCGGAGATGGCCGCACCCGCCTGAAGGCGCTGCAGTATGGTCGCCGCGATGCAGTTGCCGGCGTGTTCTGCCTGTGCATGGCAGCAGGTGCATTCCTGACCAGATTACTTTAATGGAGGGCCTATGCGTAATATAAAAGCAGTCATTCAATACGACGGCAGCCGATATTTTGGCTTTCAGGCCCAGCTGGATCCGGAGAATCTGCCAACAGTGCAGGAGGAACTGGAAGCAGCTATTGGAGGTTTGCTAAAAGAAGAAACAAAAGTGCACAGCGCAGGCCGTACCGACCGGGGCGTGCATGCACTGGGGCAGGTGGTTCACTTTTTTACCGAATCGATGATCCCGGTGGACAAGCTGGCCAACGCAGTCAATCAGCATCTGCCAAAAGATATTCACGTGGTATCCACCGAAGACGTGCCGATAGAGTTTCATGCCCGCAAGTCAGCGCTGGGCAAACATTATCAGTACCGAGTGTGGAACAGTGATGACACCACTGTGTTCGGCAATCAGTATTTTTATCATTATCCAGGTGAACTGGATGATGATTTGATGCACCAGGCCTGCAGGCTGCTGGAAGGCACCCATAATTATCAGGGTTTCTGCTCGGCAGGCGCCACAGTGAAAACCTTTGTGCGCACGGTGTATTACATGAAGATGCGCCGGAAAGGCGACTGGCTTATCTTTGATGTGTACGGCAACGGTTTTTTATACAATATGGTGCGCATTATGGTAGGCACCGTGCTGGATATTGGGCTGCACCGCAAAACACTGGATGTGATTCCGGAAGCACTGGCCACTCAGAATCGTCATCTGGTGGGGCGGACTGCACCAGCCAGCGGATTATATTTAAAAAACGTATTTTACCCTTGACAAGATTTTCTTCATGGGTTAGAATATATGAGTGTGTTTTGAGATATTGTTAGTCTATGATCCAGAGCCCCGGATCTTAACTATATCAACTCATTTATTATCAATTATATTGTCGTTATTCTAAGGAGGGAATACAATGCGTACCACCTATATGGCAAAACCTACTGAGGTTGATAGAAAATGGTATGTAGTAGATGCAGCCGGCAAACCACTGGGTCGTGTAGCTTCTCAGGTTGCTGCAGTTTTAAGAGGGAAACATAAACCAACATTTACCCCTAACGTTGACTGTGGTGATTTCGTAATTGTAATCAACGCAAAAGATGCTATCTTAACAGGCAGAAAATTAGAACAGAAAGAATTCCGTCGTCACAGCCGCTATCCTGGCGGTCTGCGTTCCATTAAATACAAAGATTTAATGGCTCAGAAACCAGTTCTGGCTATGGAAACAGCTATCAAAGGTATGTTGCCACACAACCGTCTGGGCAGAAAAATGTACAGCAAATTATTCGTATATGCTGGTCCTGAACACAAACAGCAGGCTCAGAAACCAGAAGTGCTGGAAATCATCGGTTAAGGAGGAAATGAACAATGGCAAATGATAAAGTACAGTTCTACGGTACAGGCCGTCGTAAATCCTCTGTTGCCAGAGTAAGACTGGTACCAGGTAACGGCCAGATTATTATCAACGGTAAAGAATCTCAGGACTATTTCCACAAAAAAACACTGGAAATGATCATCAGACAGCCACTGGTTTTAACTGAAACAGAAGGCAGATTCGATGTTTTAGTTAACGCTCATGGTGGCGGTACCACAGGTCAGGCTGGTGCTGTTCGTCTGGGTATTGCAAGAGCTTTATTAAAAGCTGACCCAGAATACCGTCCAGCTCTGAAAAGCGCAGGTTTCTTAACAAGAGACCCTCGCATGAAAGAAAGAAAGAAATACGGCCTGAAAGGCGCAAGAAGAGCTCCACAGTTCTCCAAACGTTAATCAGCTGTTTATATTTCGCATTACACATTACAAATCAAGTCTCGGACAATGTCCGGGACTTTTTCTAGTGCTTATCTTATATACGAGTACAAAAAAGCCGATTTTGGCAAATTGCAGTGACGCAATTTACAAAAATCGGCTTTTTGTTTTTTAATGTCAAAGTCAGAAAGATAGAAGCGTAAAGAACAGCTAAGTTATTTTGTGCCAAAGATACGGTCGCCTGCATCGCCAAGACCAGGTACAATATAGGCTTTTTCATTTAATCCCTG
Source organism: Peptococcaceae bacterium (assembly GCA_017547685.1). GTDB lineage: Bacteria > Bacillota > Peptococcia > Peptococcales > Peptococcaceae > UBA7185. Next base: position 6,042 of record JAFYPD010000087.1, on the reverse strand, counting down.
ATCCAGACAGCCTACATAAATTTTAATATCCGGGTGTGCCTGTGCCAGCTTTTCCAGCCCGACTGGTGCCGCAAGTACACAGAGAAACGCAATATCTTTTCCACCGCGCTGTTTGATAAACTCAATGGCAGAAACAGCAGAACCGCCGGTGGCCAGCATTGGATCTACAACAAAGATTTTTCGTTCTTCAATTGCAGGCGGGAGTTTGCAGTAATATTCATGCGGCTGTAATGTTTCTTCGTCGCGATAAAGACCGATATGGCCGATTTTTGCAGTAGGCAGGAGTTTTAACATACCGCCTGTCATGCCGAGCCCGGCTCGCAAGATTGGTACAATTGCCTGTTTTTTGCCCGCCAGTACCGGGCACATGGCCTTCTGAACCGGTGTTTCCACTTCTACCTGTTCCAGTTCTAAATCACGTAATGCTTCATAACCAATTAACATGGCGATTTCTTCTACGATGGTACGAAATTCATTCGTACCAGTTTCTTTATTTCTTAGCATAGTAATTTTGTGCTGTACCAGTGGATGATCACAAATTGTTATATTGGGGTTGCCGTTATACATAATAATCTGTCCTTTCGATTATGATATCAGATTCATTCTAACAAACATTCTGTTATTTTTCAATTGCTTTTCAATCATAAATCAAATAGGTACAAAAGGAGTTGTCTGGTTTTCTTCTCTTGAAAAACGATGTAAAATACGGTACTATATCAAAGAAATCATTCTAGTGTATTGTGATTGAGAGAGGGGGCTGTCGGATATGGTAGAGAAAAAGATTGTCGGGTTTCACACGCTGGGCTGCAAAGTGAACCAGAGTGAAACGGAAGCCATGACAGCGTTGTTTTTAGATAGTGGATATCAGTTGGGCGATTTTGAGAAATACTGCGATGTGTATGTGATTAATACCTGTACGGTGACGCATGCCGGGGATAGAAAGTCGCGGCAGATAATTCGCCGTGCCAAACATATCAATCCAAAGGCGATTGTGGTGGTAACGGGCTGCTATGCTCAGACGTCGCCGGAAGTGGTGGCCGCCATTGAGGATGTAGATATCATCCTAGGCACCAACAAGCGGAACCGGATTGTAGATGAGGTGGAGCAGTTCAACGGCCGGCAGAAACAGCTGGTGGATGAAAAAGATACACTGACCGACTTTGAGGAGATTTCCATGGATCGCGTGATTCAGAAGGCGCGGGCTTATTTGAAGGTGCAGGAGGGCTGTGAACAGTTCTGTACTTATTGTATTATTCCGTATGCCCGCGGACCGCTGCGCAGCCGCAGTATGGAAAACACCCTGCAGGAGGCCAAAAAACTGGAGCAGGCGGGATTTCGTGAAATTATCTTAACCGGCATTCATCTGGGCGCTTACGGCAAGCCGAGTGAGGCGGAGCGAGAGGCTGGCGCTGTGCAGATGGTGACGCTGGCTGATTTATGTGAAATGCTGCTGAACGAAACATCTTTTGAGCGCATTCGCCTGAGTTCTATTGAGCCGACCGAGGTGGACGATCATCTGCTGCGTCTGTTTGCCGAAAACCGACGCATGTGCCGCCATTTGCACCTGCCGCTTCAGGCAGGGGATGACAGTGTGCTGGAAGCGATGCACCGGCCGTACAATACGGAGCAGTACCGGCAGGAAACGGATCGCATCCGGGCGGCAGTGCCGGGGATTGCGCTGAGTACCGACCTAATGGTGGGGTTCCCTGGCGAAACCGATGAACAGTTCACCAACAGCCTGCGGTTCTGTGATGAAATCGGATTCAGCAGTATGCATCTGTTTAAATATTCGCCTCGGGAAGGTACCCCGGCGGCCAGCTATCCAAACCAGGTGCGCAACGAGGTGAAAGACCTGCGCAGCAAGCAGATGCAGGAAATGGCAGAGAAGAATATGCTGCGTTATATGGAACAGCATCTGGGCCAGACGGTGGAAGTGCTGATAGAAGAACAGCGAGAAGACGGCATCTGGCTGGGCCACACTGATAATTATCTGCATGTGGCGGTGGAAGGCCACTGCCAGAAAAACAACATGGTGCAGGTACAGTTGGATAAAATAGATGGAAAGCTCATCAAAGGAAAATTTATTGAATAAAATCTATTTTATATCTTGCATTTATAGCAGGGAATGGGTAAAATATTACGTGGACTGTACGGGAGGTGAAAGGAATGGATTGTATTTTCTGCAAAATTGCAAACAAAGAAATACCGTCTAGCATCGTGTACGAAGACGACGATGTGATTGCTTTCAACGATTTAAATCCGGAAGCGCCTGTGCATGTTCTGGTTATTCCGAAAAAGCATATTGTGAACCTGAGCGATGCCAAACCGGAAGACCAGCAGCTGTTAGGGAAGCTGATGCTGACCATTCAGAAAATCGCGGCAGAACAGGGTGTTGCGGAAAGCGGCTATCGTGTTGTGACAAACTGTGGAGAGCAGGGCGGTCAGACCGTTATGCATATGCATTTTCATCTGTTAGGCGGCAGAGAAATGTTGTGGCCGGCAGGATAAATGCTTGATTATTTGAAAAATATCTAGTATAATAATACAGATGTTTTATTTGAAAGGTCCCTATAACAGCCGGTGGCTGTGTAGTATCGAGGGGAGGGAAAACCGTGGGAGAAGTACATGTTGGAAAAACTGAATCTTTAGATAGTGCACTGCGCAGATTTAAACGTTCCTGTCAGAAATCCGGCGTTTTAGCTGAATGCCGTAAACGCGAACACTACGAAAAACCAAGCGTAAAACGTAAAAAGAAATCTGAAGCAGCTAGAAAAAATAACAAAAGAAGATCTTTCTAATTTTTTCTGTGAGTTAAGGAATACCAGTCATCTGGTATTCCTTTTTTGTTTGTTTCGGAAGCAGGGACGAAAGCCTGCCGACAAAGAAATACGTTCTATGATTGTGGCGAACTTGTCTTTACTATATAGCATGGTATGTTTTACCGTAATTATGAGTATTTTACCTGAATATGGATAAATTATCAAAAAAGACTAGTATTTTTGTCAAGATATGGTATACTGAGATTATGTATTTGATACGAGATACAACCTAATTATAGAAAAGAGGGTAAAAAATGAGTAAAATTATTCAATTTCAACAGGTGGAAGAAAAGAAAAGGGAACAGGTTGGAGTCGAGTATGAATGCTATGTAACACTGGAACGACTGATGGGCTATTGTAATCTATTAATTTGCGAGAAGGGGCAGCAGAGGGCAGATTGGTTTTTTTTGAGTTTTACGCCGGAAGGGCTGCTGCGGCACACAAAACTGTATACGGTACAGAAAATCAGGCAATGGCTGGATGGCAGAACCCACATCAGAATTTCCTATCTGCAGGCTATTCGCCTGCTCGGCGATGCGGTGCGGCAAAGTTATAAGTATGGAAAAGGAAGAGAGACAGAATGGATTAACGAAGATGCATCGATACATTTACAGCGTATCTGGCAGGAAGACTTCTATAATGACGTACCGAACAGCATGGACTGGCTACTGCCGAAACAGGAGTGTGCGGCTATGTTAAACACGTATTTTCGTGCACTGGGAAACAAGGATGCGGTATTGCTCTACGATTTAAGCGCTGAACGGATAAGGGATGCGGAGCGGCGCAGTATGTATGCCTACCGCTGGAATCATGTGCTGGAGGATATGCGCATCGTTGATTTTGAAGTAGACAGAATGAGTACGAACAGGAACGGTGAAGAGGATTATACCATCTTTCTCACAGTGTACGGCGCTTATCAGGGTCGTCAGATGATGGAAGTGGATTTGAGCCTGCGCATTATACAGGAACAAGGCGATTTTCGTATTCTGCAGGAGCAGGTGCTGGAACCTCGCCTGATTTATAAGCGGCAATACTGCTAGTGTGTACGCCGATGAAGCCGATGCAAAATACGGGCGGAAATCAAGGGCTGAGTCAAGCCCTTTTTCTTATGGGCAGATTTTTTTGTTTGCAGGGAAAAATTTTGTGCAGCCGGAAAATAAATATGATATAGTGATAATATGTAAAACTTTAAGGAACGAGAGGAATGTCTATGGCAAGAATCAGAAAAAAATCAGTTGTGCCGGTTTATACCGTTGCTGCTATCTGGATTTTATGGGCCACCTGCATGCCAATGTACAAGATTAGCCATTTTGTCTGGGTGGCAATCTGGTCTTTTCTGGTCTACAAGGTTAGCGGTTTTTTCTGGCGCGGCAAATGGGTGGAAGTGGCTGATCCGGAACCGGTGTTTGAATCCACAGGAAATATCGAACTGGATGACCTGATTCAGCAGGGAAACAGCGCTATTAAAGAAATGCGCCAGCTGAATGTGCGTATTCATGACAAAAAAATCAGCAATCAGATTAATCAGCTGGAAAAATTGTCGGATAGTATTTTCAGCCATGTGAGAAAAAATCCGGGCAAAATTTCGCAGATTCGCAAGTTTATGAGTTACTATCTGCCGACAACGCTGAAACTGCTGAACACATATGCAGAACTGGCGGAGCAGAGTGTTCGCGGGCAGAACATCACGGCAACCATGAACAAAATTGAATCTATGATGGATACCATTGTGGTGGCTTTTGAAAAACAGCTGGACAGTCTATTTGGCGCGGAGGCGCTGGATATCTCTACTGACATTACTGTACTGGAAAATATGCTGCATCGGGAAGGGCTCACCAGCGAACAGAGCAGCAGTGATATCAAGCAGTTTATGAAATAATAAGAAAAAGGATGGATGAACGATGACAAATGTAATGCCACAGTTAACCTTAGAACCGCAGCTGGATGTGACAGCGGGAGCAAAATCTGCTGTAGAAGCTGAAGTGCCAAAGGCGCCGGAAGTAAATATGGACGATAGCTTAACTGCTGAAGAAAAACAGGCCGTTGAAGCGTTTGCAAAACAGATTGATGTGACTAACGCCAATCAGGTGCTGATGTACGGTGCGAATGCACAGAAAAACATTGCCAGCTTCTCTGAAAATGCATTAAACAACGTACGCAATAAAGACCTGGGTGAAGTGGGGGAAGCACTGTCTGGCCTAGTGGTAGAACTGAAATCACTTGATTTTGATGATGAAGATGAAGATAAAGGCTTTTTTGCCAGACTGTTCCGGAAAGGGAAAAGCCAGCTGGATGAGTTGAAAGCGCAGTTCAGCGAAGTGGAAGTGAACGTGGATAAAATCTGCCAGATTCTGGAGCAGCATCAGGTTGCGCTGATGAAAGATGTTGCTATGTTCGATGAAATGTATAACCTGAACCTGCAGTACTACAAAGAACTGACCATGTACATTCTGGCCGGTCGCAAACGGCTGGAGGAAGTGCGTGCAACCGACCTGGAAGTACTGCGCCAGAAAGCGGCTGAAACCGGCAGCACCGAAGATGCACAGGCTTACAACGACATGGCGAATATGTGCAACCGCTTCGAGAAAAAACTGCATGACCTGGAACTGAGCCGTATGGTATCCATCCAGATGGGGCCGCAGACCAGAATGCTGCAAAATAACGATGTGATGATGATTGAAAAAATCCAATCTACGCTAGTGAATACCATTCCGCTGTGGAAGAGCCAGATGGTGCTGGCGCTGGGCCTGGAAAATGCACGCAAAGCCACTGCAGCACAGGCGGCTGTATCGGAAATGACCAATGAGCTGTTGAAGAAAAATGCAGAAAAACTGCATCAGGGTTCTGTAGATATCGCCAAAGAAGCAGAACGCAGCATCATTGATATCGAAACCCTGCAGCATACCAATGAAGAACTGATTGCCACTTTGGATGAAGTGATGCAGATTCAGCGTGACGGTGCGCAGAAACGGCAGGCAGCAGAAGCTGAGCTGCGCCGCATCGAAGACGAACTGAAAGTAAAATTAACAGAACTCCGCTAAGAAAGTAGAGATAACTTATGAAAGAACTGTTGAAAAATCGAAAAGTAGCAGTTGGACTTACTATCGTGATTGTGATTCTGACTACGCTGTTTGGTTCCCATCGTTCTTTGACAGCGGCAGCGTATCCAATAGAACGTTACTTTATTGAAGGGGAAGACGGCTACAGCATCCAGCGTGATCTG
>JAFYPD010000086.1 GCA_017547685.1 Peptococcaceae bacterium | reverse complement strand
TATGGGAATGGCTGACCTGCATACCAACGCTGCCGCCTTTACCGCAGATTTCACATTTTCTAGACATACTGTACACCTCCTTCAATGACTTAATCTATCGTCTTCTCTCGAAGTTATCTCGAAATCACTTGTATTATTGTATCAGAAAGGCTTGTTGAATGCAAGAAATATTTTTTCAAATTTCAAGGAAAATCAGAGATCGTTTCCGGTGCAGCAGAAAGCCCTTTGTTGACAGCCTTTCCTGTGTTATAATCATATAACAGAATGTTGTAACAAGAGAGACGGAGGCATGTTTATGACCATATCTTACACCATACAGCAATATGATACCATCGATTCTACCAATCTGGAGGCGCGGCGGCTGATACAGCAGGGCTTCGGCCATGGCACGGTTGTTGTGGCGGAAACCCAGACAGCGGGCAAGGGGCGGCTGGGCCGTGCGTGGGAATCGGCAAAAGGGAGCGGCATCTGGTTTTCGGTGATTCTGGAACCGGCGATTTCTCTGCAGCAGATGAGCCAGTACTCTTTTGTGATTGCGGTTGCGGTTGCGGAGGGCATCCGGCAGACTACCGGGCTGGAGAGCTGGGTGAAATGGCCCAACGATGTGCTGATTCGGGGGAAAAAAGTGTGCGGCATTTTACTGGAGCTGGTGACGGAGCGGAACCAGCCCGTCCGGCTGATTGCCGGTATCGGCATCAATGCCAGTCAGCAGATGGCCGATTTCCCGGAAGATGTACAGGCAAAAGCAACATCGCTGGCCATGGAAACCGGTTGCGAGATAAACCGTCAGGCAGTGCTGGATGCTGTGCTGCAGCGAATCGATGCTAACAGTACCCGGATGGAGCAGGAGGGCTTTGCCGCTATTCGGGATGTATGGACTGCCCTGTCCTGTGTCACAGGCAAAGAAGTACAGGTTGTGCGGCAGGGGAAGGCTGTATTGTGCGGTACAGCCGTCGGGCTGGCGGAGGATGGGTCGCTGCTGGTTGAAACAGCCAATGGCGTGGAGCAGATTATGGCCGGTGATGTGTCACTCCGTGCTGCCGATGGCGGCTATGCACCGTAATCAGGCAGTGTCTATAGCGGGGTATCGTTTTTCTGTAATACGGCAATTGCCAAGAAAGTACTGTTCAAATATAAATATTTGCTGTATAATTATCATTAGGAGATTAGATAGATAGGATGTTGATGAAATGGCAATCTTTATAAAGAAAGAAGTCTGTCCAACCTGTAATGGCGAAAAAACAATTTTATGCTGCAGCTGCAGTGTTGACGAGGAGTGCCAGACCCTTGTATGCCCGAGCTGCCAGGGCTCCGGTGAACTGAAAAGCTACAACACACCGGCTATCATCGGTGCAGTGGCGGCTGTACTGGCAGTGGTGCTGGCAATCTATTTTGCCGCATAGAAACAGACGACAACAGATAAACCGACAAGGACCGGATGGGAGAGAGTGCAATGAAACGGGTTCTGAACTGGATGACCGACTTGAAAAAAGAATGTTCTGTATGCGCTGGAAGCGGTAAGATTCCGTGTACCTGTAACGATAACTACGAGATAGCATGCCCGAATTGCAATGGAAAAGGGGTTTCTTCCAGACGGGTGACCGCGTCGCAGAAATTTGAGGTTCCCTGTGACCATCCGCAGTGCCAGAAAGGGAAAGTGCCGTGCGGTGTGTGCAATGGCACGGGAAAAACACCGCAGGGGGAAAGCTGTTCTCACTGTCAGGGCAGCGGCAGGGTGAACTGCCCGGTATGCAAGGGGCTGGGCAGAGTGGAACGGGTGAAACAGGAATCGTGGCTGGAACACGAAACCTGCCATATCTGCAACGGCAGAGGACTGACTGCATGCCCGTACTGTCACGGCACAAAAGAGCGTACCTGCCCGGACTGCAAAGGCACTGGAAAAGTGCTGAACACAGGCAAAATCGCTGTGATGGCTGTACTGGCGGTATTGCTGCTGGCTGTGCCGGTTCTGTTTGTGATTGTGGCCGGTATCACATTAGGCGGAGTCCTGTTCACGCTGTGGAAAGAACATCAGGAAAAACAGCAGGCCAGAGAAGAAGTTTTATTTGGCGATGACGACGAAGAATGACAAAGAATAACAAAGAATGACGGGGCGGGAGCGGCGCAAAAAACGCGCCAGACCGCCCCCCTGCTGTCACACCGTTTGTGTGGCAGTTTTTTTATGCGCATTTATGGGTAACATAGCGGTTTGTGAAAAATGGAATGATATTCATAAAAAAATAATTGTGCGTAATAATTATCTTTCTTTCGGAAAATAGTTGACCTAATTATGTCCGCAGTGTAAAATATAAATCACATGATGGTTTGTGTATACGCATTTTTAAAACATTTTGATAGAGGATAAAAATCAGAAGAGAGGCGCGTTATGGAAGATACTAAAATCAGAAAAGAGCTTGACAAAATCGGCTTGAAAAATCTGGGGGAAATTAAGCACAACCTGACACCTGCATTACTGGTGGAAGAAGCATTCAAAAACGGCGAAGGCGTTTTCACCGAAACAGGGGCATTCCGTGTAGAAACCGGTAAATTTACAGGTCGCTCTCCAAAAGATCGTTTCATTGTAAAACGCAGAAGCATTGAGAAAGAAATCGCATGGGGCAGCGTAAACATGCCAATCGAACCAGATGTGTTTGAACGCCTGTACAACAAAGTGCTGGCTTATCTGGAAGGAAAAGACGTATACGTATTCGACGGCCTGGCTGGTGCGGATGTACAGTATCAGATGCAGACCCGCATCGTAAACGAATATGCACATCAGAACCTGTTTATGCATCAGCTGCTGGTTCGACCAACCAAAGAAAAAATTGCATGTTACGTGCCGGATATCAACATGATTTGTGCGCCGGGCTTCAAATGTAACCCGGCAGAAGACGGCGTAAACTCCGATGCAGCTATCATTCTGGATTTAGAAAAACGTATCATTCTGATTGTGGGCAGCAGCTACTGCGGCGAAATGAAAAAATCCGTATTCTCCGCCATGAACTACTTCCTGCCGAAACAGAATGTATTATCCATGCACTGCTCCGCCAACATGGACCCTGACAACGGCGATGTTGCCCTGTTCTTCGGCCTGTCCGGCACAGGGAAAACCACCCTGTCTGCCGACCCGTCCCGTATGCTCATCGGTGACGACGAGCACGGCTGGTCCAACTCCGGTGTATTCAACATCGAAGGCGGCTGTTATGCAAAAGCCATCCGCCTAAACAGAGAACAGGAACCGGAAATCTTTGACGCTATCAAATTCGGCTCTGTGGTAGAAAACGTACAGTTCTTCCCGGGTACCAGAAAAGTAGATTACAACGACGGCACCTTAACCGAAAACACCCGTGCCGCTTATCCGGTGGAATATATTCCAAACGCACAGCTGAACGGCCGCGGCGGCATTCCAAAAACCGTTATTTTCCTGACAGCTGACGCATTCGGCGTTCTGCCTCCAATTTCCAAACTGAATACCCTGCAGGCCATGTACCATCTGCTGAGCGGTTACACCAGCAAACTGGCCGGTACCGAACGCGGTGTTACCGAGCCGCAGGCAACCTTCTCCACCTGTTTTGGGGAACCGTTCCTGCCATTAGATCCAATGGTATATGCAAAAATGCTGGCAGAAAAAATTGAAAAATACAACGTAAACGTATATCTGGTAAACACAGGCTGGGTTGGCGGTCCTTACGGCATCGGCAATCGTATCAAACTGTCTTACACCAGAGCACTGGTTACCGCTGCGCTGAACGGCGAACTTGCAAAAGTGGAATACGAACAGCATCCAGTGTTCAAAGTATCCATTCCAAAAACCTGCCCTGGCGTAGATGCAGAAATTCTGAACCCGATGAACCTGTGGTTCGACAAAGACGCTTACATGAAACAGGCAAAAATGCTGGGCGGCAAATTTATCGAAAACTTCAAACGTTTTGAAACTGCTCCAAACTTCGTGGTACAGGCCGGCCCTGTTATCGACTAAGTATAGCAGAATCAGTAAAAACACTCCTGCTGCAGATACTCTTCGGCAGGAGTTTTTGTGTGCCTGCCGATAACAGGAACGTCTTGAAACATTACATGGCATGTAGTAAACTTGATGTAGCAAAATTCGTTTCAATGACAAACTCTGATTTCAAAAAGAAACCTGTCGGGAGGTAGATTGTAATGATTCAGATTGACCAGTCGTTATGTATCGGCTGCGGTTTATGTGTGCAGGACTGCATCAGCGGCTATATGAGAATGGAAGATGGAAAACCGGTGGCGCCATCCGCATGTCTGCAGTGCGGGCACTGTGTGGCGGTCTGCCCGCAGGGGGCTGTCCGCATTCCAGAGTATGACATGGATGACGTGACACCGTGTGCGATACATCTGGATGCCGATGCGCTTTTAAGCAGTATCAAATCACGGCGCAGCATCCGCAAGTATCAGCCGAAAAAAATCGAGAGAGAAAAGCTGGATAACATTGTGCAGGCCGGCAGATACACAGCCACCGCGAAAAACACCCAGGGGTGCCGGTTTGTGCTGGTGCAGGAGGAACTGGACACCTTCAAAGAATTCATCTATCAGCAGATTGAGCGGACTGTGCAGAGCGGCACTCTGCCGGATGGCGTTCCGGCGGCGATGCAGCAGCAGTATCCGCGCTTTTTAGCGCTGCGGAAGCAGGGCGTTGATTTTCTGTTCCGCAACGCACCGGCGGTGCTGTTTGTGGCAGGCAATACACCGGTGGACGCAGCGCTGGCCGCGCAGAATATGGAACTGATGGCAGTTGCTCAGGGGCTGGGTGCTCTGTATAACGGCTATCTGAACTATACCATCCATCTGGCGCCGGAACTGAAACAGTGGCTTGGGCTGGAGGACAAAGCCTCTTACGTCTGCATGCTGCTGGGCTATCCGGCGGTGGATTATGTGCGTACCGCACCGCGCAAACCGGCTGATGTTGTGTGGAAATAATGGAAATATTGCAAGGAAAGCAGGGAGATATCCGGCAGGGTATTTCCCTGTTTTTTTGTGTTGTATATTGTCGAATCCGATTAAATTTGTTTATCAATCCGGGAAAATGCGATGGTTGAGCGGTTTCTGCATTTTACAGGATGAATTTTCCAGTTTTTATGCATTCCAGTGCATATTATGCATCCAGATATTGGTTATTTATCAAAAACATTGGTTAAATGAAGCCGATTATGCATTCTGGTGTATATTTGTCCGTTTGACGGGGGAAGCGGGTTGTGATATAGTCCTCAAAAAATAATACTGCGG
>JAFYPD010000085.1 GCA_017547685.1 Peptococcaceae bacterium | reverse complement strand
CTGAAACCAGCTGGATGGATACCCCGGTAGAATTTAGACCGGGTACTTACAGCTATGCAAGTAAACCAGAAAGCTTAGAGATGATCGGGTTCCCAAATCCACGTATCTGGTCTCCGGCTGATGAAGACTGGAAGCTGCCAGAAAACTGGCAGACAATCATTTTAGACGGGTTAAGAGACCGTCTGCAGAGATTCCGTTCCTTAAAAGTGTACATGGATATCTGCGTAAGATGTGGCGCTTGTGCCGACAAATGTCACTTCTTCCTGGGTTCCGGCGACCCGAAAAACATGCCTGTACTGCGTGCAGAACTGCTGCGCTCTGTTTACCGGAAAGAATACACACTGGCTGGTAAACTGATGGCAAAAATGGTAGGGGCGAGAGAACTGACCTTACCAGTACTGAAAGAATGGTTCTACTACTTCTTCCAGTGTACCGAATGCCGCCGCTGTTCCTTATACTGTCCATACGGCATCGATACAGCGGAAATCACCATGATTGGCCGCGAACTGCTGAATCTGGTCGGCTTAAGTATTGACTGGGTAATGGGTCCTGTATCCGCATGTTATATGAAAGGGAACCACCTGGGCATTCAGCCGCACGGTGTAGTTGACTCTTTCGACATGGCAGTGGATGATATCGAAGATATCACAGGCGTACGTCTGGATCTGTCCTACAACCGCAAAGGTGCAGAAATCCTGTACGTTCCGCCATCTGGTGACGTATTCGCAACACCTGGTACCTATTCCCTGATGGGTCAGCTGATGCTGTTCCACGAAATGGGTCTGGACTACACACTGAGTACCTACAACTCGGAAGGCGGTAACTTCGGTCTGTTTACTTCCAACGAAATGATGAAACGTCTGAATGCGAAAATCTACGCAGAAGCACAGCGTCTGGGTGTTAAATACATCATCGGCGGGGAGTGCGGTCATATGTGGCGCGTACTGAACCAGTACATGGATACCATGAACGGTCCTGCACCATCCAACCTGGAAGTACCGAAAAACCCTGTAACCGGTACTGTATTTGAAAACGCAAAATCCACAAAAATGATTCACGTAACAGAATTCACAGCTGACTTACTGCGTCATAACAAAGTAAAACTGGATCCATCCAGAAACAGCAATATCATTGCTACTTACCATGACTCCTGTAACCCGGCTCGTGCAATGGGTCTGTTCGATGAACCGCGTTACATTCTGGACCACTGTGTTGAATGGTATGAAATGCCGGAAGACACCATCCGCGAAAAAACATTCTGCTGCGGTTCCGGTGCCGGCTTAGGTAACGATGAAAACATGGAAATGCGTATGCGCGGCGGTTTCCCGAGAGCAAATGCTGTTAAATTCGTAAAAGAACGTCACGGCGTAAACATGCTGGCATGTATCTGCGCGATTGACCGTGCAGCTCTGCCGCCACTGATGAACTACTGGAACCCTGGTGTTGAAGTCTGTGGTGTACACGAACTGCTGGGTAACGCATTAGTCATGAAAGGTGAGAAAAAACGTACCGAAAACCTGCGTTTTGAACCGCTGCCAAACGTAGACGATGAGGAGGAAGCATAAGATGAAAAAAACTAATATGATCATTGGCTTAGTCATCTTCGCCGTATTAGTGACTGTTCCATTCTGGTCTTCTTTCGTATCCCCTGCAAACGGTGCCGCTCCTGAAGTAAGCCTGGACACTCCGGCAATCAATCAGATGGCTGAACCAAAATGTGTAGAAGATGTTGAATGGATGCGCGCACATCACATGGACCTGTTAAACGACTGGAAAGTAGAAGTGGTTCGTGAAGGTACTCGTGTATATGTTTCCGAAGACGGCACAGAATATCTGGCAAGTCTGCAGAACACCTGCTTTGAATGCCATTCCAACTATGAAGACTTCTGTCTGAAATGTCACACATATTCCAACGTGAACCCAACCTGCTGGGATTGTCACGTAGAACCAACTGTAGTAGGAGGTGCCAACTAATATGGAAATGAACAGAAGAAAATTCTTAAAATTAGGTACCGCTGCTGTAGCTGGTCTGGGTGTAGCTGCTGCTGCCACCAATCCGGCAGTTGCTGCTGCTGTAAACGGTTCTTATAAAGAAACTGCAGGCAAAGTAAGCGATGTAACCTGGGGTATGGTTATCGACATGAACAAAATGGACGAAGCTACCCTGAACAGATGCATCGAAGCCTGCCACAAATTCCACAATGTTCCAAACATTGATACCAAAAAAGATGAAGTAAAATGGATCTGGGGCGAAACATTTGAGCACTTATTCCTGGATGAAGTGCATGAAAAGATGGGCGATAAATTCAAAGACAGAAATTTCATGACCATCTGCAACCACTGCGCAGAACCAGTATGTGTTCGCGTATGTCCGGTAAAAGCTACCTTCATGAATGCGCAGGGCGTAGTAGGCATGGATATGCACCGCTGCATCGGCTGCCGTAACTGTATGGCTGCATGTCCGTACGGCGCTCGTAGCTTTAACTACAAAAACCCGCGCAACTACTTGGATGAAATCAACCCATCCTACCCGACCCGTATGAAAGGTGTTGTAGAAAAATGCAACTTCTGCTCCGAACGCTTAGCAGTAGGCGAAATGCCTCTGTGTGTAGAAGAAGCAGGCGGCGCAATCATCTTCGGCGACATCAGCAATCCGGACTCTGCCGTAAGCAAAGCAATCGCAGAGAATTTCACATTACAGCGTAGAAGCAACCTGGGTACCAAACCTAAGGTTTACTACATCGTATAAGGAGGGGTAGATAATGATTGAAAAAGCGTTAGTCAAAAGAACCAGTAAAGCTTACTGGGCATGGATCGCGTTCCTGGCGGCACTGTTCGCTGTAGGCTTTGCAGCATATATCTACCAGATGGTAAACGGTTTCCACGTAACTGGTATGAGCCGTGACATCTCCTGGGGTATGTACATCGGTCATTTAACCTTCTTCGTAGGGGTAGCTGCCGGTGGTGTTATGATTGTACTGCCATACTATCTGCACAATGTCAAAGAATTCGGCCGTATCACTGTAGTAGGGGAATTCCTGGCAATTCCTGCTATCATTATGGCTCTGTTATTCGTAGTAGTGGATATCGGTTCTCCAATGAAACTGTTCAACGTATATCTGTACTACACACCACACTCCATGCTGTGCTGGGATGCTACTGTACTGCCAATCTATCTGGTTTTAAACCTGATTGTCGGCTACAATGTACTGCAGGCTGAAAACAAAGGCAGAAAATACGGCAAAATCGTAAAAGCATTAGCTGTATTCTCCATTCCTTTCGCATTCAGTATCCACATTGTTACAGCATGGCTGTACGCAGGTCTGCCAAGCCGTCATTACTTCCTGACTGCTATGCTGCCTGCAAAATTCCTGGCTGGTGCATTTGCAACCGGTCCGGCGCTGATTATTTTAATCTGCTTTATCCTGAACAAACTGACAGGTTTTGATGCTGGCAAAAAAGCAATCGACCGTCTGGCTACAACCGTAGCTTACGCTTACACTGCAACCATCTTTATGGTAGTCTGCGAATTCTTTACTGCATTCTACAGTAACGTTCCAAGCCATAAAGCTGCTCTGCAGTATCTGTTCGCAGGCCTGCACGGGCACAACCAGTTTGTACCGCTGATGTGGCTGTTCGTTGTTCTGGCAGTGGTAACTCTGATTATCATGATTCCTCGTCAGACAAGAACCAACTACAAACTGCTGGGCTTCGGCTGTGTAACAGCATTCCTGTCCATGTATATTGAAAAAGGTTTAACCTTCGTTATCGGCGGTCTGTCCGAAACACCATTCGGCGAAATCGCTTCCTACCATATCACACTGCCTGAATTCCTGGTTATCGTTGGTATTTTCGCACTGGGTATCTTAATCGCAAGCATTCTGTTCAAACTGGTTGTTGTTGTTAAGAAAGACATGGATCTGGATGCATTCCCACAGGAAGACAGAGCTGCTCTGCCAATGAAATACGTGGCAGAATATAACGCTGCAAATGGTATTGCAGCAGAAGTTCCAGTTGTGGAAGCTGAACCAGAAGAAGCAAAAGCTGAATAAAAAACAGAATTGTTTCAACGTATTGTACAATGTATAGTTTGTTCCTAAATTATGATAGAAATGAGGGATAAAGAGATGAAAAATGCAGGTATCGCGGCGGCACTTGTGCTGGCTATCCTGGCAGTTGTCTTTGTAGGGACTGAAGTGCTGAACTTAGATTTCTTTTTTGGCGGCATTCTTCCTTTCATCGCAATGGCAGTCTTTATCATCGGCTTTATTTACAGAGTTATGAACTGGGCAAAATCTCCTGTTCCGTTCAGAATTCCAACTACAGCCGGTCAGCAGAAATCTTTGGATTTCATTAAACAGAATAAAATCGAAAACCCATCTTCCAAAGGCGGCGTAATCGTTCGTATGTTCCTGGAAGTTGTATTCTTCCGCTCCCTGTTCCGCAACACAAAAGCGGAAGTGACTGAAGAAGGCGACATCACGTATCAGTGGGAAAAATGGTTATGGCTGTTTGCTCTGTGCTTCCACTGGGGCTTCTTCCTGACTGTATTCCGTCACTTAAGATTATTCACTGATCCAGTTCCTGGTTTTGTTTCCTTCTGGGAAAATATCGACGGTGTATTCTGGGTTGACTTACAGCAGATCTACTTAACCGGTTTCATCCTGCTGTTAGGGATCACAGGCTTAATCGCACGCCGTCTGTATCTGGACAAAGTGCGCTATGTAAGCTTAGTGCAGGACTTCTTCCCAATCTTCTTAATCTTCGGCATTGCAGTGACAGGCATTTTCATGCGTTACTTAACCCATGTTGATATCACTGCTGTAAAAGCTGTTGCAATGGGTCTGGCAAGCTTTAATATCGGCGGCATCATGGAAGCATGTGCAACTTACGACATCAGCGTGAACTTCTGGTTCCACCTGACTCTGGTATGCACCCTGTTAATTTACTTCCCAACCAGTAAATTAATGCACGCAGCCGGCGTATTTATGAGCCCAACCCGTAACATGGCAAACAACAACCGTATGGAACGCCATATCAACCCGTGGAACCCGGAAGTAGAAGTTCACAGCTATCAGGAATACGAACACGAATTCCATCAGAAAATGAAAGCTGTTGGCCTGCCTCTGGATTGGGATTACGATGAAGAAGGCAACCAGCTGCCAAAGAAAAACTAAAACGTAAACAGTCATCCTGAGCGGAGCACCAGCGTAGAAATGCGCACCGTGCGAAATCGAAGGACTCTGAAGATACAAATGTTTTCAAGACTCTCCGCAAGGGGAGTCTTTTTTGATGCAAAAGCAGAAAAATCAAGCCTCCCACGGTAATATGCGGGAGGCTTTGGTGTTTGTGCGGCCGGTTTACCTCAGCCGGTATTTTGTGCCCCGGCCGCTGCCATCTACGGTTACAATCCCTTTCTGTTCCAGCGTTTTCAGAATGCTGGAAACTTTCGATTTGCCATATCCGGCCTGCGGCATAATTTCGCTGATAGGTTTTGCAATGGTTTTACTTAACAGCTGATAAATCTGCCGTTCGGTATCTGTCATATTCGGTGCGGATTCCGCAACCGGCAGTGTAATTTTAATCGCATTTTCAGTAATATCGAAAATCGGCTTGCGAATGCTGTGCTGATAAGTGTGCCGAATCCGGAGAATATCTGTGCCGAAAATCTCTACGATTTTGAGCCGGTAGCAGATATTGGCGATAATCGGGTTGCGTAAAACGGAGATTCTGCCGGACAGATATTCCTGTTCGCTGATGCCGCCGGGCAGCCCGCCCGGAGATACAATTTCAATTTTATCATCAAACATGGAAATCTGAATATGGGACGGCACATCCCACAACCTGTGCACCATGGCATTGGCAACTGCCTCGCGGAATGCCGCTTCCGGGATTCGCTCCACCAGCTTTCGCTCGGCGTCCGAAATCTGTTCATACTGATAGTAGTCGCGGTAGAGCGCCAGGGCTTTTTCATAAGCGGCAAGAATGGACATAGGATGACAGGTTGCCCGCTTTTGAATGATGTTGATGTTTTCTCCAAATTTTGCGATATCAATGCCGGGAAACGTGCTGTCATCGGCCAGAATGGCAGCGGCATTGTTATAGCCGCCCTGGTCCGAATACAGATTTAATGTTTTCATAATATCGCGGTCAAATTTTTCAATGCCGGTTATTTTATGCAGATAATCAGCCAGAACTGTAAAAGAAAGATTCTGGTTTTCTGCAGGGAGTTCTTCAAAGGAACGATGCTGCCCTTCCAGAACCAGACGGCGAAATTCCAGCGCATCCACTTCAATTGTGGCGGTATCATTCCGTTTATAGGCTTTGGATTTATACAGATACGGCTTATTGTAGCCGCTCTGGATTTCCAGGCAGATTGTTTTCGAATCATGCTGCACAGAAAGCGTAAAATTCGGCTGCGGCACGATGCTGTCGTTGATTTTGTTTTCAATATCCAGACAGGCCTGGTCGGTGTTTTCCAGACCTTTTACCGTGCCATCGTCGGCAATGCCGAACAGAATCTGCCCGCCCTGATAATTGGCAAACGCGCTTACTGTTTTTAAAAATGTATTGGTGACCGTTTCTTTATATTCCAGCGTGCGAGTTTCTTTCATGCGAACACCTCCAGTGTCAGTTTTTTCAGT
>JAFYPD010000013.1 GCA_017547685.1 Peptococcaceae bacterium | reverse complement strand
CCCCCTGCGCCCGGCGCGGCGTTAATCCGACCAAGAAATATCCTAGGAGGGAAATAAATTGAAAAACAAAAAATTATTTGCGATTCTGACATTACTGTGCTTCCTGTTCACTTTAATGCCAGTTGCTGCTTTCGCTGCTGAACCATACGTTTGGGTTGAAGACGGCGAAGAAGTAGTAAGATTAGACAAAAATGACGAAGCTGAAGTTAAATTAAACTTAAGCAATGTTGAAGGTGCAGAATTTATTGTATTTGCTATGAAAGGTGATGCATTAACCAACAAAATGACCGTAGATAGCAAAACTGGTTTTGTAACACTGTCCGGTTTAAGCAAATACTTCAAAGCAACTTTTACAGCACAGGGCGAATATACTGTATACGCTGTAGCTGCTGGCGATTATGAAAAAGCTGTAGTAGCTGCTACAGAAGGTGATAAAGCTAGCAAATCCCTGACTCAGGCTGCTAAAGAATTACTTGCTAATTCTGATAACCTGTATATCATGGAAAACAATGTTATTACAGTAAATGCTTCTACTACAGCATACCAGATCTTAGCTTCCGTAGACGGTACTAACTTCTATGCAGAAGATTATCACAATGACGTAGATAAAGATGGTGTTGTTGATGAAGGCGAAGCTACATTTGATTCCATCATCGGTGCTGCATTAGCTACAACTTCTAACGGTTACGAAGAAAAAACTTTATGGGTTAAACTGTTAAACGATGGCGATGCAGTAGTTGGTAAAGAATTAACCGTTTCCACCAACAGCTATGCTATTGATGTTGACAAAGAAACTGTAACCACCAACCCTAATGGTGTTGCAAAAATTAAACTGAGTTCCACCATCGCTGGTGATTTCAAAGTATATGTTGAATACGGCTCCAAAGCTGATTTAACAATTGATGTAGCAGCTGATTCTACTGACGCAGCTTACATCGAAACCGTATATGAACCAACAGCTCCAGTTGCACTGGATAGCACAATTAGTTCTACAGAAATCAGCTTCTCTATCTCAGACATCAATGGCAATAATGTTGATGATAGCGACATGGATAAACTGAACTATGTTGTAAAAGTAGTTGAAGCTCCAAAAAGCTCCAGCGTAAAAGGCAACAACATTTCTCTGTTCTACAATGCTAACAATGCAATCTGGTTATTGAGTGGCGTTACTCTGGATGCAGAAGACGATTACACCTTCAAAGTAATTCTGGACAATGGCGCTTCCGCAACTGCTTCTGTAACCGTTAAAGAATTCCAGACCCCTGTTGAACTAAAAATGGTTTACAAACAGAATACTGTTGAATTAAACGGTGAAGCTGTACTGAACAAACTGTTCTATGTAGATGCTAACGGCGTAACAAAATCTCTGATTGACGGCGGCAAAGTAAAAGAAGTTAAACTGGCTGCTAATGGTTATGCAGTAGAAAAATTCACTGCTGATACTGGTTTAGTAAAAGTTGAAGCTGATGAAAAATATGTTGGTTCTAAAATCACTGTAGCTGCTGTATCCCAGAAATACAACCTGACAGCTGCTGTTGAACTGACTGTAGCTAACGAAGCTGCTGGCGTGAAATATGCTTCCACAGAAGCTGATGTAGCTGTAAACAACACTCTGACTGCTAACATCGTTGACGAAGATGGCAACAAAGTTGCTCTGAAATCCGGTATTTCTAATGTTAACATCTCTTATGTTGTATTAGATAAACCGGTTGATGCTAAAGTAGCTGTTTCTACAAAAACAGCTGGCAACCTGGCTCAGAAAGGTGAATTCAAAGTATCCTTCACAGCTAGCGAAATCGGCGCTTATGAACTGCAGACTATCGTAACTTACGAACAGGCTAACGGCGTTGTTAAATACTACAGCGGCGTTGAAACAATCACTGTTGGTAACACTGGTTTTGAAGATATCGTAGTTATGTCCATCGGTTCTAACGAAATCGTTGTAAATGCTGAAACAAAAGCTATTGATGCTGCTCCAATCATCGAAAACAACCGTACATTCGTACCATTCCGCGCTCTGGCTGAAGCATTTGGCTCTGAAGTTGCTTACGATGAAGCTACTCAGGCTGTAACTGCTGAATTGAATGATACAACTGTTGTTATGACAATCGGTTCCGCTGCTTACACTGTAAATGGCGTAGAAAAAACTGCTGACGTTGCTCCATTCATCAACGGTTCCAGAACTATGGTTCCTGTAAGATTCGCTGCTGAAGCGTTCGGTATCAAAGTTATCCCAACTTATGATGAAAACGGCGCTACAGCTGACATTCTGTTCGCTAAATAATTAAACTCAGGCATTTGTCTGAATCCGACGAGGATTCCTTCGGGAGTCCTCGTTTTTACATATATGCACTACAGGGCGCGTCGAGACGCCGCACCCTACAGTGTTAACCATAAATAAAGGTATTTTAACTGTGATAATTCTCTTTTACAGGCCATCATTTTTTGTTAATGATTGTACATACAGCGCTTTTGTGCTATAATAAACTGATATTTTCTGCATTTGGAATTGTGGGAAATGTGTCTGTTCATACTATTAGAAGGAACGAAGTGAACAAGATATGATAAAGATGGATTGCTGGGTGCAGCCGGATTTAACGGAATGGCAGCAGTATCAGCGGGAAATCGGTGTGATTCATGAAAAGCTGAATAAAAAACAGGATGCCTATACCGGCTGGGTGGACTGGCCTCTGCGGGTACCGCCGGAACTACTAACGGAGATTCTGGAAACAGCGGAGGAAATCCGCCGGCAGTGTACAGCGCTGGTGGTAATTGGCATCGGCGGTTCTTATCTGGGCGCGAAAGCCTGTATAGAACTGCTGCAGTCGCCGTTTTATAATGAATATTATGCGGGCAGGCAAAAGCGGCCTCGCATTTATTTTGCCGGGCATCATTTGAGTGCGATTTATTATGATGAACTGCTGGATCGGCTGGCGGACGAGGAGGTTTGCCTCTGTGTCATCTCCAAGTCAGGCACAACGCTGGAACCCTCTATTGCCTTTGAACTGCTGCGCAGCTATCTGTGGCAGCGGTACGGGATAAAGGAAGCGGCAAAGCGGATTTATGCCATCACCGATGCAGAAAAAGGTGCATTGCGGGCAGAGGCCCACGAACAGGGCTATAAAACCTTTGCGGTGCCAGATGATGTCGGCGGGCGCTATTCGGTGTTAACGCCGGTAGGGCTGCTCCCGATTGCGGTGGCGGGCATTGATATCAAAGCCATGCTGAAGGGTGCGGCAATGGCCTGCAAAATGTATGACAATGCCGATTTATACAGTAATGTGTGTTATCAGTATGGTCTGCTGCGGAATCTGTTACAGCGGCAGGGCAAAGTGATTGAAATTTTTGAGGTGTACGAGGGCAGATTACGGTATTTCACCGAGTGGCTGAAGCAGTTATTCGGGGAAAGTGAGTGTAAAGACGGCAAAGGCATCATTCCGATGTCAATGCAGATGTCTACCGATTTACATTCTATGGGGCAGCTTCTGCAGGATGGACGACAGATATTTTTTGAGACAGTGCTGACCATTGAGACGATTTCGCGTGATTTACCGCTGACAGGCAGTGCATATGCCGGTACGGTCAGCAGTATGCATCAGCTGAATCAGATTGTGGAAGCCGGGGCGCGAAAGGCCCATCTGAAAAACGATACGCCCAATATCCGGCTGACCGTTCGTGAACTGAGCGCAGAATCCTTTGGATATATGGTTTACTTTTTTGAGAAAGCCTGTGCCGTGAGTTGCTATTTAACGGGTGTGAATCCCTTTGATCAGCCGGGCGTGGAGGCATATAAAAGTAACATTAAGGCTGCATTGCGCAATAAACAGTCAGTGAGGCAATAAACATCGTGTGTTCCACAAACGTAAGGAGGTGTTCGCATGGAGGAACAGAAAATTCCTTCCCGCAGCGAACGACATAAGAAAAAGAAAAAAGAGATAACCAGAAAATCCGGATTTTTCTTTACAAAAATAGATGAGAACGCGGCAGAAAAACAACCGGTGCAGAAATCGGCTGAAGTGACCGGAAAAGAATGGTATTTTACCGCACCGCCTGCTGAGGAGACTGTACCAGCCGACCTGGAGGAAACAGAACCTGCGAAAGAACCAGAGCAGGGCTATCGGGAGCGGGTGATGTCTACACCGTATCGGGAACGGCAGGAAAACGGCACAACCGGGAAAAAGAAAAGCAAACGCCGTTCGCTCTCTCCGGCGGCAGGGTTTTTCCTGCTGCTGGTGATGCTGCTGGCTGGTGTATTTGCCGGTTATACAGCGATGAATGCTGTTTTGCCGCCGGTGGATGAGTACTATGCCAATAATACAGAACAGGAAATGCGAGATAATATCAATGTACTGGTGCTGGGCTGCGACGAACGGGAAGGCGAAAGCGTGGCCAGAGCCGATGTGATTATTGTGGCAACGTTGCGGTCTGATGCGAAAGAAGTATCCATGTTCTCTCTGCCCCGCGACACCCGCGTAGCTATTGAAGGACATGGTCATGATAAAATCAATCACGCGATGTCTTACGGGGGAATTCCGCTGGTACAGAGTTCGGTGGAAAATCTGCTGGGTATCGAGATTGACCATTATGTGAAAGTAAACTTTGATGGCTTTATCAACGTGATTGATGCACTGGGCGGTGTGAATGTTGAAGTTCCAACCCGTATGTACAAGCCGCTGGAAGCAATTGATCTTCTGCCTGGCTATCAGACACTGGACGGTGCTGATGCACTGGCCTTTGTTCGCTGGCGCGGTGACGGTACTGGCGACTATGGCCGGATTGAACGTCAGCAGCAGTTTATTGCAGCATTGAGTGAAAAACTGAAAGGGATGAGTCTTTCGCAGGCACTGGATGTGGCCAGCGCTTTAATGGACAGCATCGAAACCGATATGAGTGTGAAACAGATGACATCCTATGGCATGAATGTACTGGGAATGGAATCAATCAACATTAAAACATACAGCTTTATCGGCAAGGAACTGTGGCTGAACGGAGTCAACTACGTAGAGCCTGACATGACTGCAATTGCAGATATTGTAAACAAAATGCAGCACGGCGAACCAGAGCCGGCAGCGGATCCGGAAGCCGATGGCACTGCAGCAGCAGATACAACACAGACACAGTAAACATCCAGTGAGGGGATAAGCTATGGGAGAACGTTTAGAAATTTTAGGTGTTGGCATCGACAAAGTGAACAGCCAGCAGGCATTAGAAAAGATTGGTGCATTTATCGCCAGCGGACAGCCGCATCAGATTGTAACCGCCAATGCGGAGATTATTTATCAGGCAAGCAAAAATGAAAAAATGCGTCATGTGATCAACAACGCGCAGATGGTAACAGCTGACGGTTCCGGCGTTGTGTGGGCAAGCCATCAGCTGGGGGAACCGCTGAAACAGCGCGTAACCGGTATCGATTTGGTGAACAGTATCTGTGAACAATCGGCAAAAGATAAATGGAAAATCTATATTCTGGGTTCTGCACCAGGTGTGGCAGCTGCCGCAGCGGTGAATATCCGCAACAAATTCCCGGGCTGCAACATTGTAGGAACCCATCACGGCTATTTCAATGCCAAGGAAGAAAAACAGATTCTAGCCGAACTGGAACAGCTGAAACCAGATGTACTATTTGTAGCGCTGGGCGCACCGAAACAGGAATACTGGATTGCCGGCCATCTGGCTGAGCTGGGCATCCCGGTGGGTATGGGGATTGGCGGCAGTATGGATGTGCTGTCCGGCAATGTAAAACGAGCACCAAAATGGATGCAGAAAATGAGCCTGGAATGGCTGTATCGGCTGTTAATCCAGCCAACCCGCTTCAAACGGGTGCTGGCATTGCCGAAATTCATGCTGGCCGTGAAAAAACAGGCAAAACAGAAATAAGCAGATGAGAGAATTCTTTTTCGGGAATTCTCTTTTTTATTTGTTTCTGATGTAGGTTATGTAGGATAGGCGGCACTTTTTTAAAAGTATTTCTGATTTATTTCTATTTTTAAATTTTTTCTGAAAAGTACCTACATTCCTACATAAATATATTGGTTGAGCCAAAAATTACTACATTAGATATTACATCTTACTACACTATCATACATGTAGAATCAATTAAAACCTCCTAGAAAATGTTAATAAAAAAGTTATGTCAACCATGGGTGCGTATTCAAAACTTATGAGTTATGAATACGTCCACGATGGAAGGACAGCCTGAAGAGGCGCAAACCAGGGGTACCCCCTGCGCCCGGCGCGGCGTTAAACCGACCAAGAAATATCCTAGGAGGGAAATAAATTGAAAAACAAAAAATTATTTGCGATTCTGACATTACTGTGCTTTATGTTCACATTAATGCCAGTTGCTGCATTTGCTGCACCAGCTGAAGCTGATATGTCTTATTTCTTAGCTGCTGACGGCAATCAGACTGTTACAAAAGACGAAGCCGCTGCTGGTATCGAATTCATCGCTACCATGTTAGATGGCACAGAAAACGATGCAACTACTTCTACAGTATATGTATGGGCTGAAGATGCTAACGGTACCGTTACATCTGCTTTAACTGTAAGGGATTATGTAAGCGCTACTGCTACACCAGCACAGAACGCTGCTGCAAAAGCGTATGATGAAGTAGATACACTGGATAATGTTATTGAAGTTAAAAATGTTGCAGGTGGCGAATCCCAGTACAACCTGTTCTTCAACCGTGCAGGTGAATACACTGTATACGCTGGTTTTGCAAAAGCTGGTGCTACAGTTGACTCCTTAAGCAAAATCAATGTATTTGGTGAAGCTTCCAAAATCACTGTGATCGGCGCTACCGTAGACCCTGAAATTTATCAGGCAAATAATGTTTACGGTTATGGTGTTGTAGCTGCAGGTGCTACTGTTGCAAGCGATGGTATCGTTGATAATGCTAGCGTAAAAGCAAACGGTGTTGCGTCTAATAAAATCGTTGTAAAATTCACTGAAAATGGTAAAGCTTTAAGAGGTGAAACTGTTACTATCGAAACCAACAGTGCTGCTATCGACGCTAGTAAAGCAAGTGCTGTTACAAACAGCAGAGGTGAAATCGACTTTACAGTTTCCGGTACAATCGAAGGTAACTATGAAGTAGAACTGGTTCTGGACGGTGTAACATGGATTGTTACAGTAGCTGTTGGCGATACAGGTGCTACCTATATTGAAACAGCTGAACAGCCAAAAGCAGCTCTGGCGCAGTTTGGCGACCTGTTTAAATCCAACCCTCTGAATGGTACAAAAGTTCGTTTTAACATCACCGATATCAACGGTAATGTTGTGAAAGGCACAAACCAGACCGCAGCGACTGCAGGTATGGGCATGAACGGCATTGCAGGTAATGCAGCTTCCGGTAAATACATCGTATTAACCGAAAAACCAGAAGCTTCCAACCTGACATCCAAAAAGTTAAGCCTGAAATACTCCACAACTGATCAGATGTGGTATTTAGACGGTGTAGGCACCTTAGATGTTGAAGGTGTTTACTCTGTAAAAGTAATCCTGGACAACGGTGCAAAAGCTACCGCTACATGGGAAGTTAAAAAATTCCAGACACCAGTACAGTTAAGAATTGACACTGC
Source organism: Peptococcaceae bacterium (assembly GCA_017547685.1). Classification (GTDB taxonomy): domain Bacteria; phylum Bacillota; class Peptococcia; order Peptococcales; family Peptococcaceae; genus UBA7185. Next base: position 778 of record JAFYPD010000013.1, on the reverse strand, counting down.
TGTAAGCACAGTAGCTCTGGGTGGTTACATTGGTGCTGATTTAACTTATGTTGATGCTAACGGTATAGAAAAAAATGCAAAAGACGCTGAATTAACCGCTACTGGTTATGCAGTACAGAATGTAGCTGGTACAGCTGTATACGCAAAAACAGATGAAAAATATGTTGGTGAAAAAATCACTGTAACTGCTGTATCTGAACGCTACAACTTAGTTGCTACAAAAGAATACACTGTAGTTGGTGAAGCGGTTGCTGTGGCATTCGTTGACAAAGCTGCTGATGTAAATGTAAACAACAGACTGACATGGAATCTGGTAGATGAAGCTGGCAACAAAATTGCTATCGCAAATGCTGCTTCCGTAGATGCTAAATATGTAGTTCTGGACAAACCAGAAGGCGCTAAAGTTTCTATTATCGATGCAACAAACTACAACGATTTAAAAAACAAAGGCATTGGTAAACTCTCTCTGACCTCCAACAAAGTTGGTAATGTAACTGTTCAGGTTGTTGTTACCGCTGAATTTGAAAATGCTAAAACTGTGGAAACAACTCAGGACGGTACTGTTGTAAACAAAGTTGTAACTGGTAAACAGGTTAAATACTACACAGGTACACAGATTATCGCTGTAGGTACTCAGGGTGTAGGCGATGTAGTAGTTATGTCCATCGGTTCTAACGAAATCGTTATCAACGATGCAAAAGCTACCATCGATGCAGCTCCAATCGTAGAAAACAACCGTACATTCGTACCATTCCGCGCTCTGGCTGAAGCGTTCGGT
>JAFYPD010000012.1 GCA_017547685.1 Peptococcaceae bacterium | reverse complement strand
GTCCAACACAGATATGCGGTGTCATCTTTTTTATAGAGCGCACCATACCAGTCCTGAATCATCATTTCTTCACAACTGTCCATCATGTCGACGGGAAAAAGTACATTCAGAGCATCCGTATTCAATCCGGTAACGGAGGACGGATCGCCAGCTTCGCCGTATGTAGTTTTCAAAATTCTATAATAGATATTATTGTCCTTGTCTGTTTCGTGACCATAGGTAAGAGTAGCAACAAGTTCCGTCTTGGAAACCTGCTGAATATCTTCTCCCAGAACTTCTTCTGCGGCTTTCTCAAAACGCTCCAGAAATTCTTCCGGGTTCATTTCTTTCTCTTTCTGAGATGTCAAAGCGAAGATAGCTCCAACTGCGACGACAGCGATTACTAAGGCAACAAAAAATATTTTCTTTCTGTTCATGATCATCCTTCTTGGAAATAGAGTGTAGAGATCAATGGGTTACATCGGACAAATTAACGATATTGGTATTTGCTTTCTTTGCATACTGCATTGTTTGATAAGCACCGCCTGAGTTGTGTTCCACGAAAAAAACAACTAAATCCGAACGGTCAACCATGAAACGATTTCTGATTTGATGGGCAGACTTGAAATGATGTTCTGCGGCTTCTGTGCAGATCTCCACCTCATCGTAATATTCATGGAACGATAGTTCATTATTGCGGTATTCTGCCGTTGTATAGGGCAGAACAAGAACAAGTGCGCTGTTGTCATCACGGATAGTTCGCTTACATCTGCGGACAGTTGAAGCGACAAGCTGATCGAATTCTCCGTTACGGCCAACAAGGAACTCTACATATTCTTTGGATATAAGGAGTTCCTGGATTATCTCTTGCAGACGTTGCTCGATTACAAATACATTGTCTATTTGTCTATGCCCAAAGAAACTGACAGTAAAGACCTTCATTTCATTCGCTCCTTTAGGCTCATCTATCTTTAGTTGTGTATATCGTTAAAATTATACGACACAAATGATTAAATTGCAACGATTCATCGAAGTATAATTTACGAAGAATACAAGCAAAGGGGTGAGTGTAGTGAAAGATATTCTTGCAGCCATAACCACATATCGAGAAGAGCGAGGCTGGACGGAGTATCAGCTTGCGGAACACTCTGGCTTGCCCCAATCCACCATATCTTCTTGGTATCGTAAGAATATGGTGCCAACAATCCCTTCTCTTGAGAAAATATGCGTCGCATTTGGCATTACATTGTCTCAGTTGTTTGCAGAAGGAGATACTACGGTTTCTCTGACAGAATCTCAGAAGAAACTCCTTGATCGTTGGGCAAGACTGAGTGAAGAACAACAGGCTGTTGTCTTTGCCTTAATTGATAAAATGTAACACATACCATGACTGTCACAGTGCAAGTGGCAGTCATGGTTTTCTTTTTTCTAAATCAATAGATTTATTCTGTCCTGTCCCATCCATTCCTGATCGGAAAGGATAAGATTAGTATCACTATATCAGTCTTATTATTATTATCAGTATTATTAGGGTGTCATTTTCACACTTCCAGAGGTGTCAAAACGACACTTCTGTGAATGTCGAAATCACACTTCAAGAAATGTCAAACCTCCATAAACGGAAAGGATAGGAAAGGATCAGTATTACTATAATCAGTATTATTAATATCAGTATTATTACATTGTGATTTTCACAGTTCTTGAATTGTGAAAATCACAATTCTGGAATTGTCAAAACACAATTCAAGAGTTGTGAATCCACATAGAAAAAGGCTGACCATGCAGGCCAGCCTTCGTTGTTAATAATTAGTTTAGTTATAAATCGGTTCTGGAGCCACCACTTCTACCTGTGTATTGTTCGGAACAGAGGCCAGAAGTAGCTGCATTTTGCGTTCAAATTCTTCTGAGAACTGATGCTGCCATTGTTCCGGTTTCGGTAAACTCTCAATCAGTGCAAGTGCCAATTCTTCCGCTGCCTGTTTAAGTAATTCTTCGGATAACATATCAAACCCTCCCTCATATTCGTTTAACTATAATAACGATTGAGGGCATCATTTTTGGACAGTAAATAAACCTGTTTTTTCTAAAAGACCGCCTTGGATAAGAAACGGACTGACCACTTTTGTGATCAGCCCGTAGTGCTTATAAACAATATACGATTTCGTACAGAATACATTCTTCCGCCTGTGCTTTTAGGCTATTCATGTGAGCTACCCATGCAAGCTGCTGTGTTGCCTTATCCGGTGCTGGGTTCTTCGCCAACAGATCTGCCATCAACAATTCCATTCGCTTCTCACATGTCTGTTGTACTTCCCACAGATGCGGGAACAGGTTCTCCGTCAGAATCATGTCGTTAAAAAGCATGGGTTTGTTCTGTTCCAAAAACGCTCTACGCATTCTGCCATATTTTCCAAGGGTCTGTGTACTTGTATATGCCAACTTGATGTCAGGGATATAGTAATCACCGCATTGGGTATAAGTGAAGTTCTGAGCCATAATGATACCTCCAATAAATCTTTGATTTTCATATTGGAAGTAATGTAAGCGTGAGTTTTGGGTAGTTTCTTTAACTTTGGGAAACTCCGCACTCCCATTTGGAAACAGTTTTCGGGCTCAGCATCAGCAGTTCTGCCAGCTGTTTCTGCGTCATCCCTTTTTCTTTCCGCAGCCGACAGATCAGCTGTCCTGTTTTTCTGCAATCCATGTTACGCACCTCCATTATGATTATCAGCATAGCGCATTTCCCGATGCGATACAATCCACGCCCCGTAGAGTTTTATATTGTTTCACGTGAAACACTCACATCACACAGAAACATCACATACCGAATCAGCACATACGTGACCATCACCACAGCAACAATCTGCTCAAGATTATGTTTATTATACAGCAGATTTTGCCTGACGCATATAAAAATCTGTCCTGCACGTTCCCAATGCTGTATTTGTTTGATTTCATCAGGCAAAATGATATGGGATAAATAGCGCCTATGCCCCGTTATTCACAATATCAAATACCCATTAGTTTCATTTATTGCTATAATGACTATAATGACATTCGGCCGGAACGGCAGGCTCTGGCTCCGGCCTTTTTATCATCCAATATCAAAGGATTTCACAATTTAAAAGGAGAGATGTATTATGGCAATTCCAAGTATTTTCCCTACCGGTACCACCATTTATAAACCGGAAAAATGCTGGAACGGTTATACACTGTTCCACGAAATCGGCAAAGGGGCAACATTAATCGATATGAACGGTAATGTTGTTCGCAGCTGGAAAGATTTCCAGGGCTTCCCGAACAAAATGCTGCCAGGCGGCTACATCATGGGTTCTTTAGGCGTTCGTAAAGCAGAATACGGCTATCAGGACCAGTCTGACCTGACCCAGATTGACTGGGATGGCAATGTTGTATGGAGCTTCAACAAAAAAGAATACATCGAAGACAGCGAAACCGAAAAATACTGGCTGGCTCGTCAGCACCACGACTATCAGCGTGAAGGCAACCCGGTTGGTTACTATGTTCCAGGCATGGAATGTAAAGTAGACAGCGGCAATACCCTGATCCTGTGCCATGAAGATGTATACAACAAACGTATTTCCGACAAAAAACTGCTGGATGACTGCATCGTTGAAGTAGACTGGGAAGGCAACATCATCTGGAAATGGAATGTAAGCGAACATTTCCGTGAACTGGATTTCGATGAATTCCAGAAGAGCGCTCTGTTCCGCAATCCAAACTATCATCCAATCGGAAAAGAAGGCCAGAGTGACTGGATGCACATCAACTCCATGAGTACACTGGGGCCAAACAAATGGTATGACCAGGGTGACGAACGCTTCCATCCGGACAACATCATCTGGGACGCTCGTGAAGCTAACATCATGGCTATCATCAGCAAAGAAACCGGTAAAATTGTATGGCAGATCGGCCCTGACTTCACCAAAACAAAAGAACTGCGCCGCATCGGCCAGATTATCGGTCAGCACCACTGCCACATGATTCCAAAAGGTCTGCCAGGCGAAGGCAACATCTTAATCTTCGACAACGGCGGCTGGGCTGGTTATGGTGCACCTTGCAGAATGAGCAAAGACGGTACCAAAACTGATATCCGTGACCATTCTCGTATTCTGGAAATCGACCCTATCACATTACGTGTTGTATGGGAATTCAAAGGCAAAGATATGAATACTGCTCTGCCTATGGGCTTACTGTCCGATACTATCTTCTATAGCCAGCTGACATCCTCCGCACAGCGTCTGCCAAACGGCAACACCATGATTTGTGAAGGCTGCGGTATGCGCTTCCTCGAAGTAACTGCTGACAAGGAAGTGGTATGGGAATATATTTCTCCATTCGGCAAAGGGATTGACTTCACATACCGTGCATACCGTTATCCATACGACTACGTGCCACAGGTTGAAAGACCAGTAGAAGTACCGGTAGAACCAGTGGATATTCACACATTCCGTATGCCTGGTGCTGCAGAAGGTATGATTACCGCAGAAAACACCGTTTCTGTAACAGGCACATGGGGTTATACCAGAATGGATGAATGCGTAACAGAAGATTCTACCAGCGGCTCCGCTGACGCAGCAGCAAATGCATCGGCAGGTGCAGCTGATGAGGATGAAATTTACGATACTTCTCGTATGGTATAATGCCAGTTGCATAAGATAGTGAAAAAGGAGTGTTGCTTTTGCAACACTCCTTTTTTATACTTGTCGTTTTTATTTCTGCTTTGTTTTTTTGAATACGATAGATCCTACAAATGCCAGGAACAGGAATGCAATAATCATCCAGATTGTCAGCATCATTGGTCCCTGCGGCTCAAATTTATCGTAGTAGCCTTTCAGGTACACACCCACGATAATGATTGGCAGAATCCAGTTCAGATAAAAACGGATTACTCCATTTTTCGGAAATGCGATGCCATGACCGCTGCTGACTTCTTTATGGAAATTATCCCAGCCCCAGCCGTTTTTCCCTACACAGAACAGCAGATAAATCAATGCGCCCAGCGGCATAATGTTGTTGGAAATCAGGAAGTCCTCCAGATCCATAATATTACTGCCTGCACCCAGCGGCTGGAAGCCAGACCATACACTGAAACCCAGAATGCATGGCAGAACCAGCAGAGACAGTGCCACAATATTCACAGCAACTGCTTTTTTGCGGCTCCAGCCCAGCAAATCCATTGCAAACGCCAGAATATTTTCAAATACCCCTACAACAGTGGTTAAACATGCAAACGACATAAACAGGAAAAATAACCCGCCCCAGATACGTCCGCCTGCCATATCAGCAAAAATGTTCGGCAATGTCATAAACACCAAACCAGGACCCGCTCCAGGCTCTACCCCATAGGAGAAACAGGCAGGAATGACAATCATACCAGCCATCAGTGCTACAAAGGTATCCAGCAGAATAATATAGACGGACTCATTTACCAGAGAACGACTCCTGTCCAGATAGCTGCCGAAAATAGCCATGCCGCCCATACCGATACTCAATGTAAAGAACGCCTGACTCATAGCCCCGAATACCACATTACCAATCCCGGCTTCCATCATACGGTTAAAGTCTGGAACCAGGTAGAATTTTACCCCTTCCAGAGCGCCCGGCATCATAACAGATCGCACTGCCAGCACTGCCATTAATGCCAGCAGACAAATCATCATTGCTTTAGACACTTTTTCCACACCTGACTGAAGCCCCAGACTGCAAACCCCGAAGGAAACCACAATAACCAGAAGTGTCCAGAAATACATCGTCAAAGGTTCCGCGTGCATACCAGTAAAACCGGTTTCAATCTGTGCTGCGCTCGCCATCACAAATTCTCCGCTAAACACACGATAGCAGTAATATACCATCCAACCCGCTACCATCGCATAAAACATCATTAACAGATAGTTCCCGGTCATACCCAGCCAGCTCATCCGGTGCCAGGAAGTCCCTTTCGGCTCCAGCACCTGAAACGAAGATGCGATACTCTTTTGGCTGGCACGGCCTACACTGAACTCACAGTTCAGAATCGGCAAGCCCAGGATTACAAGGAACAACAGATACACTAAAATAAATGCAGCACCGCCGTACTGCCCTGCCATGTACGGAAATTTCCATACATTGCCCAACCCGATGGCACAACCGGCAGATACTAAAATAAAACCTAGCCGGGAGCCAAACTTTTCACGTTTCATACAACCATCCTCCAAATTTCCTTCTGCGGTTATGAATCCAGCATATATTTGCGTTTGCAATCATAAATATCTGGACTACCATACTACCGTCTTACAAAATGCTACCCGCCTATTATAGCATCTTTGTATACAGTGTGCAAAGTATTATTTTGTATTTTCGCACAAAAACATCTACCACGGAAGTACAAATGTCTCTTATATGTATAAATATGCAGATATTATGTTATATTATAAATAACGTGCTATAGATTGGCCTTGTGCAGATGAAGCAGATACATTGCAACAGATACATAAAAACAAATACATAGAAACCCGGAACAGGCAGTTTGCTCAACGGCTTTCCTTCAGCCGCCCGCAATACTGATGTTCCGGGTTTATTTTTTAGACAGTTGATAAATTGTTGTTTTGCAGGGCGGGTTGCCCGCAAGCCCAGTTCCTAATCAGTACTTCAGGATGCGAACCGCATTCAGGATTGCCAAAAACGCCACACCCACATCGGCAAACACGGCCATCCACATAGTCGCCATACCCAGTGCGCCTAACAGCAGCACCAGCAGTTTGACGGCCAGCACGAATATGATGTTCTGTTTCACGATGCTGCGTGTTTTTCGGGCAATCTGTACGGCGTCAGCCAGTTTGCCCGGCTGATCATCCATAATGACAACGTCAGCGGCCTCGATGGCTGCATCGGAGCCGAGGCCGCCCATAGCAATGCCGATGTCGGCGCGTGCCAGCACAGGGGCATCGTTCAAACCGTCACCAGTGAATGCGACAGTACGATTCGGATTTTTCTGCTGCAGCAGCTGTTCCAGACAATCCACTTTATCACCTGGCAGCAGCTGACTGAATACCTGCGTAATCCCCAGCTGGTTTGCCACCTGCTGTGCGGTATGCGGATTATCACCGGTCAGCATCACCAGGTCTTTCACTCCAAGCCGTTTCAGCCGTGTCACCATATCCGGCGCATCCGGTTTCAGTTCATCGGCAATGACAATCCAGCCGCAGAAGGTGCCATCCACTGCAATATAAATGCTAGTTCCCGTTTCTTCTACCATTTCACATACAACGTGCTCCCGCTCCATCAGACGATGGTTTCCGGCTAAAACGCGGTGGCCGTCCACCACTGCTGCAATTCCGTGACCGGCAATCTCTTCCGCTTCCTGCAGTGCATTAGCCAAAAAGGCCTGTTTATTTGCCTTCTGCACAGCCTCTGCAATTGGATGATTGGAGATACTTTCCGCGCAGGCGGTATAATACAGCAGCTGCTCTTCGCTGATTCCAGCCGGATGTATGGCCGTAACGGCAAACTGCCCTTTTGTCAGTGTGCCGGTTTTATCAAATACAGCTGTTTCCAGCTGAGCCAGCGCTTCTAAATAGTTGCTGCCTTTTACTAAAATACCGTGGCGGGAGCAGACACCCAGCCCGCTGAAGAATGTCAGCGGAATGGAAATAACCAGTGCACACGGGCAGGAGATTACCAGGAATACCAGTGCCCGGTAAATCCAGCCGCTGAACGGTTCACCCAGTACCATTGGCGGCACAACAGCCAGCATTGCAGCAATGACTACCACAATCGGTGTGTAATAACGGGCAAAGCGGGTGATAAAGTTTTCCGCCTCTGCTTTTTTGCTGCTGGCGTTTTCTACTAAATCCAGAATTTTTGCTACGGTTGACTCTTCGTATTCTTTCTCAACACGAACGGTCAATACACCGGATGTATTGATGCAGCCGCTCATAACCGGATTACCCGGTTCTACTTCTCTTGGCACCGATTCCCCTGTCAGTGCAACGGTATCCAGTGTGGAGTGTCCGTCCAGCACCACGCCGTCCAGCGGAATTTTTTCGCCGGGCCGAATCTGGATGATGTCACCAGCCAGAACATCTTCCGGCTCCATAGATACAAACCGGTCACCCTGTTTCACATGGGCAACTTCCGGCTTGATATCCATTAAATCAGCGATAGACCGGCGGGAGCGCTGCACTGCATAATCCTGAAACAGTTCCCCCAGCTGATACAGCAGCATTACCATAACGCCTTCCGGATATTCCCCGACACAAAATGCCCCGATTGTGGCAATGGTCATGAGAAAATTTTCGTCAAACACCTGGCCGCGGGCAATGTTTTTGCCGGCCCGCAGCAGCACTTCGCCGCCCACCGTCAGATAAGCCGCCAGATACAATGCAAACCGCAGCGCATCAAACTGTAACGCTCCTGGATTTGGCAGCAGAGCCGCTGCAGCAAACAGTACTGCGCTGATTCCGATTTTCACCAGCGTTTTTTTTATTTCATCCGTTAAGCGGCTCTCTTTTTTCTTTACAGGCGATGACAGAACAGCTGCTTCATGCTGATGCTCCTCATGGCTGTGTTCCTGGTGGTCGTGTCCGCAACCGCAATGTCCATCGTGATGATGTTCTTCGTGATTGTGAGCATGGTGTTCATGCCCACAGCTGCAGGTACCGTCGTGATGATGTTCGTGCATGTGTGTTTCCTGCTGACGTTTTTTAGCTTTCTTTGCCTTCTCTGTGATGGTCACACTAGGCTCCATTCTGTCAATAACCGTTTCTGCCTCCGCCAGTCCACGCTGTAAACATTCCTCATCTTTTACAGTCAAAATCAGCTTTTTTGTCATAAAGTCAATCACAACGTTGTCAAAATGCTGTATTTCCTTTAAATGCCGTTCCAGTTTGGCAGCACAGTTGGCACAGTCCAAACCCTCTATGATATAGATGCGTTCCATTCTATTCACCCCGCTGTTTTTTTCATCCTGTTCATTTCTTGAATATATGAATCATTATTCATATATTCATTATATGAAATTTGCGCTCCTTGTCAACAGGATTATTAAAATTTTTGCAAAAAAACGTCAGCTTCCTCCTAATGAAGCTGACGTTTTTCATTGCAGTATATAGACCGTTGTGATTATGGCTGAACTATATACTGCATCGTTATATTACCCGATATGCGGTTCTTTTTTGTAAATGGTGACACCGTCTTTGATGGTTTCCAGCACCTGAATATTTTTCAGTTCCATGCTATCTACTTTCAGCGGGTTCTGGTCTACAATAATCAGGTCGGCCCGTTTGCCTTTGCGGATGCTGCCTTTGCTGTCTTCTTCAAAATATTCGTACGCAGCGTTGATGGTTAATGCTTTTAATGCATCATACACATCGATGCGGAATTCCGGGCCGGATACCACGCCGTTGCGGGTGACACGGTTCACCGCAGCCCAGATGCTGTGGAACATATCCGGTGCCACAACCGGTGTGTCGGTGTGGAAGTTATAAACTAAACCTCTGTCCAGTGCCGATTTTACCGGGCTCACACGGTTGCCGCGCTCCTGCCCGAAGTTTTTCAGATGTACGTCGCCCCAGTAGTTTACATGGGCCACAAAGATAGACGGAATCATGTTCAGCTTCTGCATACGATCCAGCTGGTCTTCCCGCACGGTCTGGCAGTGAACCATAACCGGACGCAGGTTTGCTTTATTCGGATTGTCGCTCTTCGCCAGCGCTTTTTCGTACGTATTCAGGTACTGGTCGCTGGCTGCATCACCGTTGCAATGTACCAGAATCTGCAGATTTTCATCAAGTGCCTGCTTAATATAGCCTTCAATGGTTTCATCGGTCACCCACGGATAACCGCAGTAGTCGCCGGAATTTTCATACGGTTTTGTCATCCACGCCGATTTACCCTGCGGAGAACCGTCCAGCAGCGCTTTGTACCCGCCAATTTTATACCGGTTTACATATTTCTGAATACAGTCTTTGTTTTTCTCCATCGAATCGCCGATACCCAGCCCCAGGCCATAACACGGATATGCCACCACATCAGCCAGCAGACGGCCTTCCGCTGCCATCTGGCGGCACATTGCCACAGTGGCATAGTCAGCAGCACCATCCTGAATGGTGGTAATCCCGTTGCGGATATATTTCATCTGCGCCTCCACAATCTGTTTTTCATAGTTCATCGGAATACTGGCCTGCAGGGTACGAACCGGGCTGGAAGCCGATTCTTCCAGATAGCCGTTTGGCACATTGGTCCCCTCATAGCGGAAAATCACGCCGCCCTCCGGATCTGGTGTGTTTTCATCAATGCCCATCAGTTCCAGCGCCTTGCTGTTTGCCACTGCCATATGCACCGATGTGTGCCAGATTACCACAGGCACTTCGGTGGATACCTGATCCAGCACATCACGGGTTGGCCAGGTCTGTTCCTTCAGAAAGTTATGGTCGTAGGAATACCCGAAGATATACTCCCCGTGTGTTAAATCGTTCTTCTGCCGGAAGTCTTTCAGCAGCTGTACAATATCGGCAAAACTGCCTGCTGACGATAAATCAGCCATTACCACATACTGGGCAGTCATACTGAGATGCCCATGCGCATCAAGAAACGAAGGCATTAATGTATTGCCATGCAAATTAATCCGCTGACAGTCTGCCGCTGCCGAAGCCTCCACATCACTCAGGCTCCCCACCGCTGCAATCACGCCGTTGCGCACCAGCACTGCCTCCGGTGCATCATCGCGGTTTTCCATTGTGATAATATCACCATTGTAATAAAGCTGTTCCATTCTCATCATCCCTTCTGTCTGATAAGATTCGTTCCATTTTTTTCTGATTTTATTATGACAAGATTTTCATCAGATAACAAATACATCTTTATCAAGCGGTTTCTATTAACACTTTTATTGTATAATATGAAGCAGTTCTAGCACATTTTTGCTCAATTTGTTTATAAATTATTATAAAAATAGAGGCCGGGACAAAACCTAATATGAGCTTTAAATCAGCACCATATATAGTGAAATGATACATTCAAATCACTATGTATGGTGCTATTTAGTTACTCAAAAATAGTTTTGTCCCGGCCTTCATTAAATCATTTAAAATTAAATCAAACATGATAATAATCAAATACATAATCTCGAAATGCACGGGCACATTTCGGCTGATAGCGGTTTTTGGACCATACCAGATACATTTCATAGCGGACTGATACACCAATGATATCCAGTAGCGCATAGTCTTCCGGTGAGGTTCTGATCCACTGTCCGCGATTATGGGCACAGGTTAAAACACTGCCTATACCAACATGAAACATTTGCTCCATAATATCCGCATTTCCTTCAAATACAATATTCGGCCGGAAATGCATGGCATTGCTCAGATTGTCAATCAGTCGTTCTTTGTGCGATGGCGGCAAAGAAAGCATCGGTTCCCGAACCAGTTCTTCCATTGTGATACTTCCTTTTCTGGCTAACGGATGGTCTTTCAGTACCAGCAGCTGATAAGGCTGGCTGAACAGCAATTGCGAAGCCAGTTCATCATAATATTCCAGACCATTTGAAATGCCAAAGTCCAGTTTCCCAATCAGCAGATTTTCATAAATTTCGTCCCGCGACATCTGTAATACATTCAACTGCAGCTTCGGATACGCATTCATCAGATCCAGAATCCAGTCGCCATAATAATTGCTGTCTGTCACGCCTAGATTCAGTTTCCATTCGTTTTCTTCCCCGCGCAATTCTGTAAACTCTCGCTGAATATCTTCCATTTCATGCAGCAAAATATAACTGTAGTACAAAACTTTTTCGCCATACGGCGAAATCACAATATTACGTCCCTGTTTTGTGAAGAGTGGGTATCCGATTTCTGTCTCCAGTTTATTCATCATGATACTCAGCGCTGATTGAGAGATATTCAGCACTTTTGCAGCCTGTGTAATGGATTGATTTTTTGCAACTTCCTGAAAATATGCCAGTTGTAACAGATTCATTCATGTTCCCCCCCCGGACTCAAAAATTGCTTGTATTCCAGCTTATATGATTCATCATCGTAATATCGCGGATAACTCTGTTCCATCGCATCAATAAATTTATGTGCCATGGCTGGCAGTTCACGCCCCTTTTTCCAGCAGAGACAAAATTTGCATCGGCAGTCCAGATCAGAAATAGAATATATAACAACCGGTTTCTCTATAAAAGCCAGTTCTTTTAGTTTCTCAGCCTGATACATAGTGTAAATCATCTGCTTGGTAGAAAAAACAATTCCCTTGTTTTCCATTTCCAGTTTTGACATCATACGGTGATTTCCTTCAAAAACAATATTGGGCTTACATTCTTTCAAAGCAAATACTTTATCTGCAATTTTATAAATCGTGTTAGATGGCAAACTAATGACATTCTCATTGCGAATATCCTCAAACACAACCGATTCCTTCTGCGCCAGCGGATGGCTTTTTGCCACCGAGAAAACATATTCATCCTCCACAATCACTTTACGCACAATACCCGGAATATCGCTGTCGAATTCACCGATGGCAACATCGATAGTTTCATTCATCAGTGCTTCCACCATCTGGGCTTCGCTTAACATTCTCTGCCGCAGACGGATTTTGGGATTTTCCAGTACAAAATTGTGCAGCCATCCTCCCAAAAACATACTGTTGCTTACCGAAATAGTGATCTCATTTTCCAGTAATTCCTGTGTTTTAGCCAACGCCTGATCCATGGCAGATATCTGCCCGAATATATAATCCGCATGCGTCAGCAGCCGCCGGCCTGCATCGTTCAGTTCAATATTGCGGCCGGTGCGGTTAAACAGCGGCACCCCTAACTCTTTTTCCATTTTACTGATGGTGGCACTGAGTGCCGGCTGTGCAATACACAATTCCTCCGCCGCATGGCTGATATGTTCATGCCTGGCCACCACACGAAAGTACTCCAGCTGTGATAATAACATAATGCTGCCTCCTGTATATGTATTTATATTTTATTAAAGTATAACATTTTATATATAATTAAGCAAAGGAAATTAAATAAACATATATTGGTATTTATCTTTCTTCTGTTGTATGATAAACGCACAAGATAGTTCAGATTAAAAAAACTTATTCCGAAAAAGAAATGAGTATATAACTTTTATTTGCTGTAACGTTAGACTTCGTTTTCAGCCTTTATTTTAGCGTAGTTAGCAGTCTAATGTTACAGTAAATAAAAGAAACCTGCTCTTTCTCAGCAGGAATCAGAATTTTTGAGACGAATATCGAAATCAATTCTATTTTAAGAAAGAGGGTTTTCTTTATGACAGCAATGGTTACTTTCTCATGGATTGGTATCATGTTACTGGTTGGGGTTGTATTACGTGCCGTAGTCAAACCACTGGGCAACATTCTGATGCCAGCATCCGTAATCGGCGGTATCGTAGGTTTGGTTATGATGAACATTCCTGGCGCTACTGACACACTGGGTATTGACCCAAACATGTGCAACCAGATTGTAAACTTCTTCTTTATTCTGTCCTTTATCTCTATGGGGTTAACAGCGACACCAAAAGCGGAAGGCCAGACCGGCGGCGACATTGCAAAACAGCAGCTGCGCGGTTCCGTAGGTATGGGTTTACTGTGGGGTGCACTGTACTGCTTCACACCTGTTATCGGTTACTTTTGCATCAAATTCTTCGGCGGCGCATTTGGTATGCCTGCTGAATACGGCATCCTGATTCCGTTCGCATTCTGTCAGGGTCCTGGTCAGTCCGCTTCCTTCGGTATGCAGATTGAAGCTGCCGGTATGATGCCGCTGGCTTCTCAGGTTGCAATCACCTACTCTGTAATTGGCTTCCTTTTTGCATTCCTGATTGGTGTTCCAATGGCAAAAATCGGTCTGAAAAAAGGTTTAGCATCTCATCCGGAAAAACTGAGCCCTGCAGTTATGCGCGGTATCTACAAACCGGAAGAACAGACGGAAGCTGCTGGTAAAATCACAACTTACAACGGTAACATTGACGTATTAGCATTTAACTTTGCAATTGTTGGTATGACTTATGTTATTACTCTGTACGTTCAGAAACTGATTCTGATGATTCCTAATGCTCTGGTAGCTTCCTTCGGCGGCATGACCTTCTTCGTAGGTTACTTCGTAGCGTTAGTTGTAAAAACTGTTATGACAAAAATCGGTGTAAAACAGTACCACGACGATGCTCTGCAGGCTCGTATCACTGGCTGCACCACAGACTTCCTGATTGTTGGCGCTTTCATGGCGATTCAGGTATCCGCTATTGGCGCTTGGATTGTTCCAATGCTGGCAATGTGCGCAGTAGTTGGTGCCTTCACATTTGTATGCTGTATCTACTTTGGTCGTCGTTTCGGCGATGGCTGCGATTTTGAACGTACACTGGGTATGTGGGGCTGTGCAACCGGTACCTGCCCATCCGGCGTTGCATTAATCCGTGTTGTTGACCCGAACCTTAGAACCACTGCTTCCGCAGAAATGGGTTCCATGAACGCATTCATGATTCCTGGTACTCTGGCAGTAGGTTTCTATATCATGGTATGTAGTGGTCAGATGGCATTTAGCGCTCTGCTGCCAATCTGTATCGGTTTAGGTATCGCCAACATCGTACTGATTAAAGTATGCCGCTGCTGGGGCAAACCTACCTTTAGCTGGAAAGGCAAAGAAGTTTGTCCGGATGTTACTGACGACTGCGATGCATTCGAAAACACCGGCACACGTTCCCAGTTCTAATTGCTGACGTATTCCATTACAATATAATGGATTCAGCCATAAGAAACACCCTTTGCTCCCACCGGGACAAGGGGTGTTTTCTGTATATCCGTCTTTCGCAGCGTTCCATCAAAGCAGTCCATCGACGACGGGCACCTGTTTTTATTCATATAAATTTTTATAGCGGTTCTTTCCATTCATACATACAACTCTATATGGGTTTTAATTCCAGCACTCCTGCATCACCGTTTTATACCGCTTTGTATTTTCGTCTGTAACAGGTCATAATTTTGCAGACAGTCTTGTTTATCCTCTTGTTTCATTTAATCATTTCTGGATGAATTCATGCAGTCTGAGCGTATCTCTTTTCACAAACGCAACAAAAAACGAGCAGATACGCTCTGCCCGTTTTCTCTTTCAGCTTTCGCTGCTATTATTCAATGATGCTGGATACTACGCCAGAACCTACGGTACGGCCACCTTCACGGATAGCGAAACGTAAACCTTCTTCCATTGCGATTGTGGTAATCAGGTCGATTTCCATTTTTACGTTATCCCCTGGCATTACCATTTCTGTGCCTTCTGGTAATTTGATTACGCCTGTTACGTCTGTTGTTCTGAAGTAAAACTGTGGTCTGTAACCATCGAAGAATGGTTTATGACGGCCGCCTTCTTCTTTTGTCAGTACGTATACTTCTGCTGTAAATTTTGTGTGTGGTGTGATAGAACCTGGTTTTGCTAATACCTGTCCACGTTCGATTTCTTTTCTGTCTACGCCGCGCAGCAGGGTACCGATGTTGTCACCTGCTTCTGCCTGGTCTAACAGTTTGCGGAACATTTCTACACCTGTACATACGGTTTTCTTGATTTCTGGTGCGATACCTACGATTGCCAGTTCGTCACCTACTTTTACCATACCGCGTTCTACTCTACCGGTTGCTACTGTACCGCGACCGGTGATGGAGAATACGTCTTCTACTGGCATCAGGAATGGTTTGTCGATTGCACGTTCTGGTGTCGGGATGTATTCGTCTACTGCTGCCATCAGTTCCATGATTTTATCTGCCCATGGACCTGTTGGATCCTGCAGCGCCTGGTAACCGGAACCTCTTACTACTGGAATTTCATCGCCTGGGAAATCGTATTCGCTTAACAGTTCACGGATTTCCATTTCTACTAATTCTAATAATTCTTCATCGTCTACCATATCGCATTTGTTCATCCATACTACGATATATTTTACGCCTACCTGACGAGCCAGCAGGATGTGTTCGCGAGTCTGTGGCATTGGGCCGTCAGCTGCGCTTACTACCAGAATTGCACCGTCCATCTGAGCTGCACCTGTGATCATGTTTTTAACATAGTCAGCATGGCCTGGGCAGTCTACATGGGCATAGTGACGGCTATCGGTTTCGTATTCAACGTGTGCAGTATTGATGGTAATACCACGTTCTCTTTCTTCTGGCGCTTTATCGATTTCATCGAATTTTTCTGCTTTAGCCAGACCTTTCTGCGCTAATACTGCTGTGATTGCTGCAGTTGTTGTGGTTTTACCATGGTCTACGTGACCGATGGTACCAATGTTTACATGTGGTTTTGTACGTTCGTACTTTGCTTTTGCCATTT